>NZ_JBEXLC010000008.1:0-111941 GCF_040609795.1 Nocardia sp. NPDC004604 | reverse complement strand
ACACCTCAATTGGTAAATGCAGTGCCGACCGGGGTCGGCGCGGCGGTGGAACGGGTGATTCAGGACGCGGGTTGCAGCGGTCCGATATAGGTGCCCGGGTGGGTGGCGCCGTCCTGGCGCTGCACGCTCACGCCCGCTGGCCACGGCGCCTGCAGTTGGGTGGTGGTATCCGGCGGGGTGACGACGATCGTCGCCGGGACCCAGCCGTCCCGGCTTCCCGGCAGGTAGGTGAGCACGCTGCTCACCGCGGCGCCCGGTTCCACCGTCAGTGGTGCGGGATCCGCGGCCTGGCGGGGTAGCTGGTAGGTCGGCCCGAAGGTCGGATCCTCCGGGCCTACCAGGTCGATGCCCGGGAATCCTTGCACCGAACAGCTTTGCGTGGAGGTGTTGGTCATGACGACCTCCAGCCGACTCTGGCCGGGCGAGTCGGACGGCCGCTCGCGGGTGCTCAGGTTCAGCGTCTCCGCGGCACATGGCGCCGGCGCGGCCGAGCTGGTCGCCGTCGGGATCATCACCGCCGCCAGGGATGCCATTACGGCGCCGGCCGTTCCGGCGACCCGCCACTTGGTTGACGTCATGGTTCCTTTCGAAATGCGATATACCACCGGGCTATTTGAACAGATATTTCGTCCGAACGGGTGGGGTTGCGCTCGAGGGACTCGTCCACCACAGCGCTCGAATCTACTTGCACCGCCACAGTTTCAGGGCAGTTTCGATCCGTGACAGGGATGGAGGCTGCTGCATGCCCGGGCAAAGGGAACCAGTCGGGTAGGCGACGGCCTCCGGCGACAATGCATAGCTGCGTCGGCACCGGAATACACGTCGAGCCGCAGGTGCGGGATCGCCACTAGCCCGACGACAGAGATTGCCATTCTCGCAATCTGCCTCATTCCACGACCAACATGTGTTGTGCGATCGCTCAAAGCATGCGCACCGGATTTGCGCGTTGGCTACTCGTCAGGGCACGCCCGGATGGGTGATCCTGGGGCGGAGCTTGCATCCATCGGACGCCAAGCCTCCGCCCTGATCCAGGAGCACCATATGTCAAGTACCGGCCCCCTCATCGACGATGCGCCGCTCACGAAGTTCCACAAGAAGCTGACCCGCTCCTCGTCCGGCGGGCCGTTCATCGGCGGCTTTGCGCTTTCCATCATCGGCGTCGCGCTGATCACCCTCGAGCGCGCGATGGGTCTGAGTGCCAACCGGGATCGGCACGGTCGGCGTGGCGAGCCTGATCGGCATCGTCGTCGGCGGCATCCGCGGCCGGTGGCTGGTGGAGCGGATCGGCCGCCGCAAGCTGCTGATCGGATCGTTCTCGAGCAATCGTGGTCGCGCTCGCCCTGCCTGCGTTCATCCCCAACGTCTCGGCGGAGATCTTCTTCGCGGCGCTCGCTTCGCGGTCAGTTCCGACGTGTCGAGCTTGCCGAGGTGTGGACGTTGAAGCCGCCTAGCCATTGGCCTCGTCAACCGGTGCCGCGGGCCGGGGTCCGATTCGTGCCCTGTGAGAGTCAACGGTGATTGCCATGGAGCGGCATGCGGCCGTCGATTTCGATGTCGAAGGACTACCGATCCTGCACTACCGCGCAGAGGAGTGCGTGGCGAAGGAGTTCGCCGCCGATATGCGACGGCAGGTCCTGGCGTCCGCCATCACAGTCGACGACCTCCTGACGGCGGATATGAGACCGCTTCTGTGCCAACAACTTTACCTGCCGGACCACACTCCCCAACCCGATGCCAGTACCTGCGAGGACGAATGAAAGCAACGGCCGCCGCTGGAACTCGTCGCCGAGCTGACGATCGTCGCGGCCACGTCGCGACCGAAGGTGTAGCCCATCAGCGCGGCACGCAGACCTCTTTTCAGGCCATGACGACTATTCGAGACAGAAGGGTGCACACGGTGGGAGATACCGGAAGCATTGAATCCAGGGCGCACATCGCGTTGGACCTGGTGAGGTGAAGCGCGATGGGGAACGAACTGCGGCCCGGCTACCTCGATCCCGCGCTGTTGACCCATGTGAACACCAATATCGGTGATTGCTACGCCGATCCCGGCCACCTGACATCGGCGGAGGCGATGAACGGCCTCACCCTGCATCTGCGTTGCTCGTCGGGATGCGTGGTCTTGGCGAGGATCAGGCAGGTACTGGGCATCGGCGACCTCGACCTGTCGCGACTTGTCCTGCCGACACGAATGGGGTTCGACGAACTCATACGGGTTGTCGAGCGCCATGCCGACGTCACGGCCGATGCGGATCGCCACCACATTGACCAGACAGCCCGGTTCGGTCCGGCACGAAAACTGATGCGGGGCAACTCGCCTCAGCACTGAGATAGGGGCAGCTTCGGCGCGAGCGGTGCCCTGGTGATCGGCGCGATCGTCACCGCGGTCGGGCTCCTCGTCTCGATCTTCATGGCGTCGGAAACCCGTGGGGCCTCGCTCAGCGAGACCGCCACCAGTCAGATCCCGCGGTCGCGCCGCTGCCGGTCCCTGCCACGGTTCGCACCGCCTGAATCGCACCCACCCTCGACCCGCCAGCATCCGCTGCCAGCCCTGATACCGGAGTGAGAAGAACAATGAACCAGTCCAAGAATCGCCTGATCGGCGCCGTCCCCGCCACCGAGGTTCCCCGCTATGCGGGGAAGAGCACCTTCGCCCGCATCGCCGACATCCACGAGGTGCACGACTACGACATCGCCATCCTCGGAGTGCCGTTCGACGGGGGCACCTCGTACCGGCCCGGCGCCCGGTTCGGCCCGCTCGCCGTCCGACAGGCCGCCCGGGCACTGCGCCCTGGCTACCACGTCGAACTCGGTCTCGCGCCGCTCGAAGAGGTCCAGGTCGTCGACGCCGGCGACATCACGGTCACCCCGTACGACATCGCCGCGGCCTGCAAACAGATCGAAGACCATGCCAGCGAGATCCTCCGTGGTGGGGACCGCAAGATCGTCTCGATCGGTGGCGACCACACCATTGCCCTGCCGAATCTTCGTGCGCTGCACGCCAAGCACGGCCCGGTCGCCCTGCTGCACTTCGACGCCCACCTCGACACGTGGGACACCTACTTCAACCAGCCGGTAACCCACGGGACGATCTTCCGCCGGGCGTTCGAGGAAGGGCTGCTCGTCGAGGATCACTCCATTCACGTCGGTATCCGCGGCCCGATCTACGACCAGGCGGACCTGAACGACGACGCGCGGATGGGATTCCGGATCATCCGGGCCGGCGACCTGGACGTCATCGGCATTGAGGCAGCCGTCGACGTCGTGCGCCGGCGCATCGGTGACGTCCCGGTGTACGTCTCCATCGACATCGACGTGCTCGACCCGGCGTTCGCACCGGGCACCGGCACACCCGAGGCCGGCGGGCTCACCTCGCGCGAACTACTGCGGATGCTGCGCCAGTTGACCGGTCTGAACATCATCGGCGCCGATGTCGTCGAGGTCGCCCCCGCCTACGACCACGCCGAAATAACCTGCGTTGCAGCCGCGACGCTGGTGTTCGACCTGGTCTCGCTGATGGTGTCCGGTTCGGCCGCGAAGGCCCTCTCCGCCGCCGCCGAGTCACTCGAGGAGTCCGCGCGCTCGAGATAGCCGAAGACCACCCGGGGACGTGGTGATCCGTCCCCGGGCCAGGACGAAGCCCTCCGGGGGCGGCGAAAGAACCTTCGCCGCACCCGGAGGGCTCGATTACTACCGGGACCCCAACTGGTCGGCGATCTCCTGCCATGTCGCGCCGGTCGCCGCAATGCGGTCGGCCTGTTCCGCGCGATGCCGGGCGTCAAGTCGGTTGGTCACGTAAACATCTTGTCAACGCACCGTGCCGAGGGTCGCGGGCTCGTCGCCTTCATTGCCCCGCCACTTTCAGCAGGATCTTGCCGCCACGGAGGAGATGTTGCACCGCGTCCTGGATATGCTCGAGGGGGTACACGCCCGCCACGGGGACAACGAGGGCGCCGTCGGCCACCAGCGGTGCCGCCTCACGAATGACAGGCACCACCTTGTCGCGGTAGTCGAAGTCGCCGATAAAGAATCCGCGGACGGTGAGGTGCTTGCCGACCAGTGTCGAGGTGTCGACCCACATGGGTTCGTTCCGGGCCCAGGAATAGCTGACCAAACATCCACCGTCGGACAGCAATTCGAGCAGCCGCGCCACCCCCGGACCACCGACGGCTTCCACTGCCAGCGCCACTCGCGCGTCGCCGATCACTGCTCGAACATCGCCGACCGCATCGGGGTCGTCGACGTGGACCACGTCGGCCCCGGCCTTTGTGAGCTCGGCGAACGTTGCGTCGTCACGGGCCAGGTTGATCGTCTTCAGTCCACGAAGTTTGGCTAGCCCGATCAATGACCGCCCCACACCGGAGTTCGCGGCGTTCTGAACCACCCAGTCACCGGGCTGCAGGGGGGTGCATTCACTGAGCATCAACCCTGCCGTCGGGGGGTTGCTGCCCAGCATCGAGTACTGCTCGATGTTGCCGCCGGCGGGGAGTGCGAACAGGCCGTCGGCGGGCACGACGAGCCGCTCGCGCCACGCACCGGCATACAGGGGTATCACGACCAGATCGCCGACTTGAAGTCCATCGACCTCGGCGCCAGCGGCAAGCACGCGGGCGACCCCCTCTGCGCCTGGTATGTGGGGCAGGGGAGGTCGCGCCAGCATGCCGGTGACAACCAGTAGGTCGTGTTTGTTCAACGGCGAGACCTCAACGCTCAACAGAACCTCATGCGGACCCGGTGGCGGCGGCTCCTCGATTTCGACGACGCGGAGCACCTGCGCGGGGTCGCCGAACTGTTCAATCTGGATGGCGCGCATATTAATTCCTCTCCATCGAAGGTGGGGCCGCTGCGTGAGCGGCTGCCTACCGAGCTAGGAGGAAGCAACACCCGGTGGGCGCGTCAAACCAGCCGCGTCCACCTTCCCTCCGAAAGTATATCCACCACCCACCGACAAGGAGGAGTGGATCTCACTGGCACTGTCCCTGGTCAACCTGGTGCTCGTGCTCAGCCTCTACCGGCGAGCAGCGGCGCAAAAGGCCAGCTAGAAGGCGATCGGCGCCAGTGCGGAGCTTCCCTCCCCGCGCTGGCGCCGTGACCCCACTCTATCCCATACGATCGAAAGTGTGTTCGAAGAATGGCCGGTTGAGTTCACCCCGGAGCCCAGGAGGATCGTCGATCCGCCCCTCCCGGTGGCCGTCGACGTCGCAGCCGCGATCGGACAGCCTGGGGACAGGCCGGCCAACGAGCTCCCTCTCCGCGTTCGGGCCGAGGGCCTGTCGCTCGATGTGCGCGGGCGACACGTGCGCGAGCACCTCATCATCGATGCGCCGCCCCTCGCGGCGCATCTGTTCCACCGCCAGCCCGTAATATTCTGCTGTCCAGGCGAATACGTCCTCCGCTGATCGGGGCGAGCGGAACCTCAGTCCCGCTCCCCGAGAGCAACGGAAATGCTCTTCTGCAGGGACGTCCGACTGCCCCGACGCAGCAGCCGATCGGACGACGACTCCCCCAGTTCGGCGCGGATACGAGCGCTGGTCTCGTCATGTCCTTCGCGCATACCGCCGTAGCCGAGCATCGACGTCTCCCCCGACGCCCAACTGGCGGCCGCGGCCCCCTGCATCCGCGCGGCCAGTTCGGCGTCGCCGCGCTGGACCGCAATCCAGGACATCACCTCGAACACCCAGGCGTACAGGATCCGATCACCGAATCCCCTTGCGAGCCGCAGACACTCGCGTTGACGGTCGATGGCACCCGAGAGGTCCCCCGCAAGGAAGGCATCGTATCCACGCACGAAGGTGAGGTACGCGAGGGTCCACTTGTCGCCGGCCGCCGTGCACAGCGCCTCCGCCTCACGCCAGAGCTGGGCACCGTGGGTGTCGCCGCCCGGCGGCAGACCGGTGAGCAGCCCGGCAATGGCGACCGCGAGCCCCTCGGCGTCGCCGGAGTCGCGTTGGCGCTGCACCGCCTCCTGGTAGTGCACCCGGGCTTGCTCGAGTTCGCCACCACAGACCGCGGCGAATCCCAGCGCTGCCGCGGCGTAACCCTGGTCGCTGTGATCGCCGCGGGCGATCGCGAGCTCGCGCGCCCGAGTGGCCCGATCGAGCGCCGTCGTCCGGTCACCCTGCAGCATCACCACAACCGACGAACTCCACTGTGCCCGTGATCGATTCGCCTCGTCCATCGAGGTGGACTCGAGCGCCGCCGACAACCAGCGCCGCGCCTCCGACAGGCTGCAGCTGGCCAGCCAATAGAAGTGCAGCGACGTCACGATCTCGATACCAGCCAGGGACAGCTGCCCGTCGCTGCGGCTGTACGAAAGGGCCGCGCGGAAGTTCTCCCGCTCGTCGTGGACCGCGTCGTACACCGCCTGCTGACCGGGGCCGAACCACCCCCGCCGGAACTCCGCGGCCAGGCGCCGATACCGGGCGACGAATCGTTGCACGCACGCCGGCCGCAGATCGGTCTCGGCCAGGCGCTCGCGCCCGAAGTCGCGCAGCGTCACCAGCATCCAGTAGCGACGGGCACCACTGACGGTGCCGGACAACAACATCGACTTGTCCACCAGCGACGCCAGAATCAACCGGACATCCCGTTCCAGGTATCCGGGGCCCGCGCAGACCTCTGCCGCAGCCGCAGCGGTGAAACGTCCGGTGAATATCGATATCATGGCCCACACGTCGCGTTCCTGGGCGGTGAGCAGGTCGTAGCTCCATTCCACCAGCGCCTGCAGCGAGCCGTGCCGCGGAACAGGCCGGCCGGTGGCCGCGAACATCCGGAACCGGTCGGCGAGCATCGCCAGCATCTCCTCCAGTCCGTACGCGCGCAGCCGGGCGGCCGCCAACTCGATGGCCAGCGGTATCCCGTCGAGTTGCTCGCACAACCGGGCCACCGCGACCCGGTTGTCGTCGGTCAGCGCGAAATCCGGTTCGGCCGCCCGCGCGCGCTCCGCGAACAGGGCGATCGCCTCGGATTCGGCCCCCTCCTCTTCATCGGCGGCCGGATCGGGCAGCGAGAGCGGCATGACCGGATAGACATGTTCACCATTGACGCCCAGAACCCGTTGACTGGTCACCAGCACGCGCAATCCGCCGATCGACTGCAGCAACTCCTCGACCAGCGGGCCACACGACTCGACCAGGTGCTCGCAGCTGTCCAGCACGATCAGGGCGTCGCGATCGCCCCACGCGTCCGAGAGTCGGTCGACCAGGGCCCGGATCGGGTTGCGCCCGCCGGTCGGTTCGTCGCCGAGCCGCAGGTCGTCGGCGATCTTGTCGATGAGCAGTTCCGGTTCGAGCACGGTTCCCAACTCGACGAGCCAGGTGTTCGCATGCAACGGTGACGCCGCCGCCGCCTCCAACGCGAGCCGAGTCTTCCCCACCCCGCCCGGGCCGGTGAGCGTGACCAGACGCGCCGTCGTCAACAGTGCGCCGACATCGGCAAGTGCGGCCCGCCGTCCGACAAAGCTGGTCAACTGCAGCGGCAAGCGCGGAGGTCGCGCGGTCCAGCCGGACGGGGAGCGCTCCCGCGCGGCCCTCGGCGCGGACGTGTCCCGCGATCCCGTCGTGCCGGGCAGGGCCATCTCGTCGATCGGCAGGCCGCTGCGCAGCTCGACCTCGCGCACCAGGTTTCCGAACTCCGCCGCGGTGTGCGGGCGATCGACCGGGTCGCGCGCCATCGCGGTTTCGATCAGCTCGCACGTGATCCCGGGCACTCCCTGCTGGCGCAGATCGGGGAGGTGATTCGCGACGATCCGCAGGAACTGTGCGACAGCCTGCTCCCCCTTGCGTCGTTCGAAGGCGGCATGACCGGAGACGAGGCAGAACAGTGTGGCACCGAGCGCGTAGACGTCGGACTCGACGCTCGGCGGCCCACCCTCGAGCACCTCGGGGGGGGTAAACGCCAGAGTGCCGGTCACGGTACGGGCGGTGGTCTCGAAACCACCGGTGGTGCGGGCGATGCCGAAGTCGGTGAGCTGCGGCTCGCCGTAGTCGGTCAGCAGGACGTTCGCCGGCTTCACGTCCCGGTGCAGAATCCCCGCACCGTGGGCCGTCTCGAGGGCGCCGGCCAGCTTTACGCCGACATGCAGGGCCTCCGACCAGGTCAGCGGCCCCTGTCGCTGGATTCTCGCCTCCAGCGAGCCTGCGCCGCAGAACGGCATCACGATAAAGGGCCGGCCGCCGGCCGTGACCCCCACCTCGTAGACCGCGACGATATTCGGGTGCCCGGAGAGCGTGCCCATCGCGTATTCCTCGCGCAGGAAGCGTTCTCGATTCTCGCGGTCGAGGGAGGCCGAGAGCACCTTGACCGCGACCGTTCGGCCGAGGGCACCCTGCCGGCACCGAAGCACGACGCCGAAGCCGCCGCGCCCGACCTCATGCGAATCCTCGAATCCGGCCGCGCTCAGTTCAGCGGCAACTGCCTCGATCGGATCGAATCCGGCGAGGTCCGCCTGGGTCGCCGGTGGATCCGCATCAGCCACGGCACGCTCTCTCCTCGAACACCTGTGTCACTGCCTGCTGAGTGTTGTCCAGACTACCCGCGGGCTGCGTCCCGGACAGGCGCTCGGCGCGTCTGCGTCAATCCTGTTTTGCCGCATCGAGGTCGGCCCGGAACTCGGCCTCGCGTGCCAGATGAGCGGGCCGGCGCCGCAGCAGCGCCCACGCGATGCCGAGGGCGCCCGCGATCAGCATTCGACGACGTTGACCGAGACGTTGACGGCGAGCCCACCCATCGACGTCTCCTTGTACTTCGAGCTCATGTCCAGCCCGGTCGCGCGCATCGTCTCGATCACCTGGTCGAGGCTGACATGATGAGTTCCGTCCCCGCGCAACGCCATTCGGGCGGCATTTATGGCCTTGCCCGCCGAGATCGCGTTCCGTTCGATGCACGGGATCTGGACGAGCCCGCCGATGGGGTCGCACGTCAGGCCCAGGCTGTGCTCCATGGCGATCTCCGCGGCATTCTCTACCTGCGCCGGCGTGCCACCGAGGATCTCCGCGAGCCCCGCCGCCGCCATCGAGGCGGCGGACCCAACCTCACCCTGGCACCCGACCTCGGCGCCCGAAATCGAGGCGCGCTCCTTGTAGAGGGACCCGACCGCACCCGCCGTCAGCAGGAAACGGATAGCCGTGCCGTCCGGATCGGACTTGCCCATGGGCGTGTAGTGGGTGGCGTAGTGCAACACCGCAGGAATGATCCCGGCCGCACCGTTTGTGGGGGCGGTGACGATCCGCCCCCCGGAGGCGTTCTCCTCGTTGACCGCCAGGGCCACCAGATTGACCCAGTCCTCGGCAAAGGCGGGGTCCCGGTTGGGATCCTCGCGACGTAGACGTTCGTACCAGTCGCGGGCCCGACGCCGGACGCGCAGTCCACCCGGCAGGTAACCCACCCGCGAAATACCCAGCTCGAAGCACTCCACCAGCACATCCCTGATGTGCAGCAACCGGGTGCGCACCTCGGACTCGGGCCGGGCCGCACATTCGTGCTCGAGCATCACGTCGCCGATCGAGATCCCGTGGCGCTCGGTGATCTCCAGCAACTCCTTCGCGGAACCGAACGAGAGCGCCGACGGGTTCGCCTGCGCCGGCGCCTCCGTCTCGAACTCGGTGACCACGAAGCCGCCGCCGATGGAGTAGTAGGTTTCCCGCAGCACTTCCTGCCCGCCGTCGTCGGCCGCGGCGACGGTCATCGCGTTCGGATGAAATTCCCGAACGGTCAACGGATGCAGCACGATCTCGTCTTCGGCGAGATCGATCTCCCGGACGCCGCCCAGCATGATCCGACGGGTCTCCCGCAACGTCGCGAGGCGACGGTCCTTCTCCCGTGTCTCGATGGTCTCCGGCCGGTACCCCTCCAGCCCGAGCAGGATCGCGGAGAAGGTGCCGTGGCCGGCGCCGGTGGCCGCGAGCGATCCGTAGAGGTCGACGCGGACACGGGCGACGGCATCGAGCACACCGAGGGAAGCGAGGGCCTCGGCGAACCTCCCGCCCGCCCGCATCGGGCCGACGGTGTGTGAACTGGACGGACCGATGCCGACCGTGAAGAGGTCGAACACGCTGATGGTCATGAGTCGAGGTCCTTCCGGATCATCACAGCGGGTGCCGCAGCGCAGCGAGGAGCGGATGTAAGGGCCGCGACGGACAGCGCAGCCATGCGCTACAGCTCCGGGTAGAGGGGGTACTTGTCGGCGAGTGTGCGCACGTCGGTCGCCAGCGCCGAGACGTCCGCCTCCGGCGCCGCGATCAACGCCTGGGCGATGAGGTCGGCGACCTTCTCGAAGTCCCCGGCGTCGAAACCCCTGGCAGCCAGGGCCGGCGTGCCGATTCGCAGCCCCGAGGTCACCATCGGCGGACGCGGATCGAACGGTACCGCGTTGCGATTGACCGTGATTCCGATCGCGTCGAGGCGATCCTCCGCCTGCTGGCCGTCGATCTGTGCGTCCCGCAGGTCGACCAGAACCAGGTGCACGTCGGTCCCGCCGGTCAGCACGGAGATGCCAGCGCCCTTCACGTCCGGTCGACTCAACCGCTCCGCTAGGAGCTCGGCGCCGTCGAGGCAACGCTGCTGCCGCTCGGCGAACTCGGGCTGGGCCGCCATCTTGAACGCGGTTGCCTTGCCTGCGATGACGTGCTCGAGCGGCCCACCCTGCTGGCCGGGGAACACCGCCGAGTTGATCTTCTTCGCGATGTCGGCCTCGTTGGTGAGGATGATGCCGCCGCGCGGTCCGCCGAGCGTCTTGTGGGTCGTCGAGGTGACCACGTGCGCGTGCGGGACCGGTGACGGGTGCAGCCCGGCCGCGACGAGCCCGGCGAAGTGGGCCATGTCCACCATCAGGTAGGCGCCGACCTCGTCCGCGATCTCGCGGAAGCGGGCGAAGTCCAGATGCCGGGGGTAGGCCGACCAGCCGGCGATGATCAGCTGCGGCTTGTGCTCGCGTGCCGCCCGGGCCACCTCGTCCATGTCGATGAGGTAGTCGCTCTCCGAGACCCCGTACGCCGCAACGTTGTACAGCTTCCCGGAGAAGTTCAGCCGCATGCCGTGCGTGAGGTGTCCACCGTCGGCGAGGGACAGGCCGAGGATGGTGTCGCCCGGCTTTATCAGCGCGTGCATCACCGACGCGTTCGCCGTGGCTCCGGAGTGCGGCTGCACGTTGGCGAACTTCGCGCCGAAGAGCGCCTTGATTCGCTCGATGGCGAGCTGCTCGATCCCGTCGACGTGCTCGCACCCGCCGTAGTACCGGCGCCCCGGGTAGCCCTCGGCATACTTGTTGGTCAGCACCGAACCCTGCGCCTGCATGACGGCGATCGGAGCGTGGTTCTCGGAGGCGATCATCTCGAGTCCGGTGCGCTGACGCTCGAGTTCCCTACCGATCAGGGCGGCGACTTCAGGATCGAAATCCACGAGGGTCTGGTCCAGGACGCTCATGCCACGACTCCGTTCTTCTCCGCGTACTGGGCGGCGGTCAGCAGGTCACCGGCGGCGGAGGGCTGCACGGCGAACAGCCAACCCTCCCCGTAGGGGTCGGAGGTGACCAGACTCGGGTCGTCGACAACGGCGCTGTTGACCAGGGTCACACGGCCGCTGACCGGCGGGTACAGCTCGGAGACGGTCTTGGTGGACTCGACCTCACCGCAGCTCTCGCCGGCGACTATCGTGGCGCCGACCTCGGGCAGGTCCACGAAGACAAGTTCGCCGAGCGAGTTGACGGCGATCGAGGTGATGCCGACTCGGACGGGATAGTCGGGGAGCTCGGCTCCAGGTTCGATGGCCACCCACTCGTGGTCGTCGGTGTAGCTGCGGTCGTCGGGCAGATCGGATGAGGACATGCTTGTACCTTCTCGAGGGTTCTTGTTGGTGACTGGGTAGGTCAATGGTGTTCGGGCGCTGCGTGTTCGAGCGCGAAGTGTTCGAGCGCTCCGGCTTCAGGAGCGGCGATAGAAGGGCGAGGGAGTGACTATGAAGGGTTCCTTCTTGCCGCGGACGTCGACGGTCAGTTCCGTCCCGGACTCCTGTAGAGCCGCATCCACGAAGGCGAGCGCGACCGGGTAGCCGAGCGTCGGCGAGAGCGCACCAGAGGTGACTACACCGACTGCCGTCTCGCCCGCCGCGTCGTACACGGTGTAGTCGGCGCGGGCCGCTCGTCGGCTGGTGCCCTTCAGTCCCACCAGCACCCGCTCGATGGGCCGCTCCGAGAGTTCCTGCAGCGCATCGCGTCCCACGAATTCCTTGCCCAACCGGACCACCTTGCCGAGTCCGGCCTCGTAGGGGTTGGTGTCCAGGGTCAGCTCGTGACCATAAAGCGCCATGCCCGCCTCGAGTCGCAGGGTGTCGCGGCAGGCGAGACCGGCCGGGGCACCGCCACGGTCCGCGGTCGCGTCGAGCACTGCCCGCCACAGCTGCACCGCCTGCTCGTTGGGCACGTACAGCTCGAAGCCGTCCTCGCCGGTGTACCCGGTGCGGGCGAGCAGCACGTCGATGCCGGCGACCGACGCGGGGGTGACCGCGTAGTACTTCAGCTCCGTTACGACTGCGACCTGCTCGTCCGGCACCAGTGCCTGCACGATGTCCTGGGCGGCCGGACCCTGCACGGCGATCAGCGCGGTCTGCGCCGACTGGTCGTCGACCTCGGCATCGAATCCCTCGGCGCGCGAGACGAGTTCACGTGCCACGGTCGGTGCGTTGGACGCGTTGGCCACGACCAGGAAGTGCTCGTGGGCGAGCCGGTAGACGACCAGGTCGTCGATCACGCCGCCGTCGGCGTTGCACAGCAGCGAGTACTTCGCCCGCCCGATGCCGATCTTGGAGAGTTCGCCGACAAGCGCGTAGTCGAGCAGCGCACCGGCGGCGGAGCCGGTGATCGCGATCTCGCCCATGTGCGAAAGGTCGAAGAGCCCGGCAGTGCTGCGCACGGCCCGATGCTCGCTGAGCTCGCTGCCGTACTTGAGTGGCATCTGCCAGCCGGCGAAGTCGGTGAAGCTTGCTTCGAGGTCGGCGTGCTCTTCGAGCAGCGGAGATACGGGGGATGTCGAGACGGACGAAACGGTGCTCGAGCCGGTGGCTGTGTCGGATGCTCGCTCGCTACGCTTGCTCATGCGAAAGCCTCCTCGCGGATGTCGGCCTTCGCCGAGGTGCCGGTGTCGTTGTGGTTGGTCGGGGTTTCAAAGGCCTCGGGCGCCGGGCAGGAGCAGACGAGGTTGCGGTCCCCGTGTACCCCGTCGATCCGACGTACCGGTGGCCAGTACTTCGCGGCGCGCAGGGAGGCGACGGGGAAGGCGGCCGTGTGGCGGGGGTAGGGCAGCGTCCACTCATCGGCAGTGACCTGCTCCGCAGTGTGCGGCGCCTGACGCAGTGGGCTGCGCTCCAGCGGCCACACCCCGTCGCTGACCAGGTCGATCTCCTGCCGGATCGCGATCATCGCCTCGATGAACCGGTCCAGCTCGGCCAGATCCTCCGACTCCGTCGGTTCGACCATCAGGGTGCCGGTCACCGGGAAGGACAGGGTCGGCGCGTGGAATCCGTAGTCGATCAGTCGCTTTGCCACGTCCTCGGCGGTGACACCCGTCTCCTTGGTGATGGCGCGCAGGTCGAGGATGCACTCGTGCGCCACCAGACCCGACGGTCCGGTGTAGAGCACCGGGAAATGCGCGTCGAGCGACTTCGCGACGTAGTTGGCCGCCAGCACCGCGGTCTTGGTGGCGCTGGTCAGGCCGTCCGGGCCCATCAGCGCGAGGTATGCCCAGGTGATCGGCAGGATACCGGCCGAGCCGTAGTTCGCGGCCGAGACCGGCGCTCCTCCGTCGCCCCCGCCGAGTGGGTCCCCGGGCAGGAACGGGGCGAGATGCTCGCGCACCGCGACCGGTCCGACGCCGGGTCCGCCGCCGCCGTGCGGGATGCAGAAGGTCTTGTGCAGGTTCAGATGTGAGACGTCGCCACCGAATTTGCCCGGCTGGGCCAGGCCGACCAGCGCGTTGAGGTTCGCGCCGTCGATGTACACCTGACCGCCGGCCTGGTGCACCAGGTCGCATACCGTGCGCACGTCGTTCTCGTATACGCCGTGAGTGGACGGGTAGGTGAGCATGATCGCGGCGACCTTGCCCTCGTGGACCACAATCTTGGTGCGCAGATCGTCGATGTCGATGTTGCCGTTGGCCGCGGTGGCCACCACGACCACCTGCATCCCGGCCAGGACCGCCGAGGCAGCGTTCGTTCCGTGTGCGGATTGCGGGATGAGACAGATGTTGCGGCCGCTCTCGCCGCGGGACTCGTGGTATCTGTGGATCGCCAATAGTCCGGCCAGCTCGCCCTGAGATCCGGCGTTGGGCTGCAACGAGACTCGATCGTATCCGGTGATCTCCCCGAGCCACCGCTCGAGGTCGTCGATCAGCTCCAGGTACCCGCCGGTCTGCTCGGAGGGCGCGTAGGGGTGGATGCCGGCGAATCCGGGCCAGCTGATGGGCTCCATCTCCACCGCGGAGTTCAGCTTCATCGTGCACGACCCCAGCGGGATCATGGTGCGGTCCAGGGCGAGATCCTTGTCCGAGAGCTTTCGAAGGAACCGCAGCATCGCGGTTTCCGAACGGTGCTCGTGGAATACGGGGTGCTGCAAGAACTTCGAGGTGCGTTCGAGCTCGGTCGGCAGCCCGGCGACCGTGGTCGGCGTTGCCGTCACCATCGCGCCGAAGGCGGCCACGACGCGACGTACCACGTCGTCGGTGGTGCACTCGTTGCAGGAGATGCCGACGTGGTCGTCGTCCGCCAGGCGCAAGTTGATGCCGTAGCGATCGGCGTTGGCGACGAACTCCCTTGCCTGACCCGGCACCCGGACCTGCACGGTGTCGAAGAAGCGGTCGTGCACGATCTGGTGGCCGGCCGCCCGCAGGCTCTCGGCAATCGTCACGGCATGGCGGTGGACGCGGGTTGCGATGATGCGCAGACCCTCCGGACCGTGGTAGGCCGCGTACATGGCGGCCACGTTGGCGAGCAGTGCCTGCGCGGTGCAGATGTTGCTGGTCGCCTTGTCGCGGCGGATGTGCTGTTCGCGGGTCTGCAGCGCGAGCCGGTAGGCGGGCTGTCCGTCGACGTCGACGGAGACCCCGACCAGGCGGCCCGGGAGCATTCGCTCGAGCCCGGTGCGCACGGCCATGTAGCCGGCGTGTGGGCCGCCGAAGAACAGTGGCACGCCGAAGCGCTGCGCGGATCCGACCGCGATGTCGGCGCCCTGTTCTCCGGGCGGCGTCAAGATCGTCAACGAGAGCAGGTCAGCGGCCACCGTGGTCAGTGCGCCGCGCTCGCCCGCGGCCGCGATCAGCGGTGACAGGTCGCGCACGGCGCCGCTCGCGCCCGGCGCCTGGAACACCACACCGAATGCGTCGCCGTCCGGCAATTCACTGGAGAGATCCGCGACCAGCACCTCGATGCCGACCGACTTGGCACGCCCCTGGACGACCGCGAGGGTCTGCGGCAGGCAGTCCGCGTCGACGATCACCCGGTTCGCGGCGGACTTGGACTTGTTCGCCCGCCGCATGAGCAGCACGGCCTCCATCACGGCGGTGGCCTCGTCCAGCAGGGAGGCCCCGGCCACGGGGAGCGCGGTGAGATCCTCGATCAATGTCTGGAAGGTCAGCAACGCCTCGAGCCGCCCCTGGGAGATCTCCGGCTGATAGGGCGTGTAGGCGGTGTACCAGGCCGGCGATTCGAGCAGGTTTCGCCGCAAAACCGCAGGTGTGACGGTGTCGTGGTAGCCGAGACCGATCATCTGGACACGGGTCTGATTGCGGTCGGCGAGGGCACGCAGATCGGCGAGGACCTGCGGCTCGCTCCGGGCCGCCGGCAGGTCCATGGCCTTCTCGCTGCGGATCTGGTCCGGCACCACGCCGTCGATGAGCTCATCGAGCGTTTCGTAGCCGAGTGCATCGAGCATGTGCTGTGCTGCGGAGGCGTCGGGACCGATATGACGCGAGGGAAAGTCGCTGGTAGAGGGCCCACCATTGGGGGCAATGCGGGTTTCAACTGGCACGAGGTGACTCCGGTTTCGCTCTGTCCGGACCGCACCGGACATCGACTAGGGGGCACC
Source organism: Nocardia sp. NPDC004604 (assembly GCF_040609795.1). Classification (NCBI taxonomy): domain Bacteria; kingdom Bacillati; phylum Actinomycetota; class Actinomycetes; order Mycobacteriales; family Nocardiaceae; genus Nocardia; species Nocardia sp. NPDC004604. The sequence goes on along the minus strand of NZ_JBEXLC010000008.1, from coordinate 95,872 downwards.
TCCCCGCTCTGTCCTGAAACCTGAGAGTTTGGGCATTGCCGCACTACGGCGTTGCTCTTCACCTTCGGTAAGTACCGGCCTGCGGCCGTTCCTGTTCTCCAGAGTTGCCTCGGCGCTGCGGTACTGGGGCCTGAGAGATTCCCGGGGAGGAAGTTGCTCCTACGGCGCCTCGGAGTTCAGAAGTCTGAAACTCGGAGGTTCTCCCGCTGCGCGTCATCGGCGTCTTCAGTTGTGACTTGCAGAACAGTACACACTCCCCCGAGGTTTGTCTGCCACCGACCTCCCGGGACCACTCGACCGCCGATCCCCCTTGCCAAAACGCATCAGCGTTTGGCATCCTCGGTCTGGAACTCGCTCAGCTGTGACCGCACACACCGAGCATTCGGCGTCCAGATACCAAGTCCCGCAAAGGTATCGAGGGCCTGCCTTCTCTTCCCCCTGCTGACACCGCTTCCTGCGAGCGCTGCTCGGCCATGACCGTGCGGGTCTGACATCACCCGGCGACTTCGCGTCGTCGCACAGCAGCCGGATCCTTCCAGCGAGCTCTCGCCGGCTCCGGCTATCGAAGGAGTTCCCATCAGCGCCTCACCCCACCCCTCCCCCCTCGCCCCGGACGGGCGTCGACTGCTTCGGCTCGAGGTTCGCAACGCCCGGACTCCGGTCGAACGCAAGCCGCCGTGGATGAAGGTGCGGATGCGCACCGGACCCGAGTACCGAGCGCTCGCCGCCCTCGTCGAACGCGAGCACCTGCACACCGTCTGCCAGGAGGCGGGGTGCCCCAACATCTTCGAGTGCTGGGAGGACCGCGAGGCGACCTTCCTCATCGGCGGAGACCAGTGCACGCGGCGTTGCGACTTCTGCCAGATCGATACGGGCAAACCCGCCGACCTCGACCTCGACGAGCCGCGACGGGTCGCCGAGTCGGTGCGCGCGATGGACCTCCGGTACGCCACGGTGACCGGCGTCGCTCGCGACGATCTACCGGACGGCGGCTCCTGGCTGTATGCCGAAACGGTGCGCCAGATTCGCCAGCAGAGCCCGGGCACCGGCGTAGAACTGTTGATTCCGGACTTCAACGCGGATCCCGGACAACTGTGTGAGGTCTTCGACACCCGTCCAGAAGTGCTGGCGCACAACGTCGAGACCGTTCCACGCGTGTTTCGCCGGATCCGGCCCGCCTTCACCTATGAGCGGTCGCTCGATGTGATCACCCGGGCCAGGGCGGACGGTCTGATCACGAAGTCGAACCTCATCCTCGGATTGGGCGAGACCACCGACGAGGTGATCCAGTCACTTCGGGACCTGCACGACGCGGGCTGCCAGCTGATCACGATCACCCAGTACCTGCGTCCGTCGTCCCGGCACCATCCCGTCCGGCGATGGGCCGAGCCCGAGGAGTTCGCGCACCTCGAGCAGGTGGCCCGCGAGATCGGATTCCTCGGCGTCATGTCGGGTCCACTGGTCCGGTCCTCCTACCGTGCAGGCCGCCTGCATGCCGAGGCGATGGCCGCCGCCGATTCCCGGTAGATCCACGAAATGCCTTCAGCCACACAGCTTTCACATTCCACACCAGGAGTATTCACATGACCTCACGATCTGCAGACGTGGTCGTTCTCGGCGGCGGTTCCGGCGGGTACGCCGCCGCCATCCGCTCGGCCGAACTCGGCCGCTCGGTCATCCTCGTCGAGGAGAACGAGCTCGGTGGCACCTGCCTGCACCGCGGGTGCATTCCCACCAAGGCGCTACTGCATGCCGCCGAGGTGGCCGACAACGCCCGCACGGCTTCGCAATTCGGCGTCGATGCGTCGTTCGGCGGCATCGACGTCGAGAAGGTGCTCAGCTACAAGGACACGATCGTCACCCGGTTACACAAGGGCCTGCAGGGCCTGATCGATTCGTACGGCATCCGCGTGGTCAACGGCCGCGGCCGGTTCGTTGCACCGAACGGCGTCGAGGTCGACGGCGAGTTGATCACCGGCACCGACGTGATCCTCGCGACCGGGTCGTACCCCAAGTCGCTGCCCGGGATCAGCATCGGCGGCCGAGTGATCACCAGCGACCAGGCCTTGACCCTGCCCGAGGTCCCCGCCAAGGCCGTAATCCTCGGCGGCGGCGTCATCGGCGTCGAGTTCGCCAGTGTCTGGGCATCCTTCGGCGCCTCGGTGACGATCGTCGAGGCGCTGCCGCGGCTGGTCCCGAACGAGGACGAGACCCTCTCGAAGTACCTCGAACGGGCGTTCCGGCGGCGCAAGATCACCGCCAAGACGGGCGCCCGGGTGACCGAGGTGGCGCAGGACGACGCCGGCGTGCGCGTCACCCTCGGGTCCGGCGACGTCCTCGATGCCGACGTCGTGCTGGTCGCGGTGGGTCGAGGTCCGAACACCGCGGCGACGGGCTACGAGGAAGCGGGCATCGTCCTCGACCGCGGCTTCGTCACCACCGACGAGCGACTGCGCACTGCGCTGCCGAACGTGTACGCGGTCGGCGACATCGTGCCCGGACTCCAGTTGGCCCACCGCGGATTCCAGCAGGGCATCTTCGTCGCCGAGGAGATCGCGGGCCTGAGCCCCGACCCGATCGACGAGACCGGCATCCCCCGCGTGACGTACTCACACCCCGAGGTGGCGTCGGTCGGCCTGACCGAGGCCGCGGCACGGGAGGCGTTCGGCGAGGAGATCAAGACCGTGACCTACGACCTCGCGGGCAACGGCAAGAGCCAGATTCTCAAGACATCGGGAGCAGTCAAACTCGTGGTAGCGCCGGATGATTCGGTGATCGGCGTGCACATGGTCGGCGATCGGGTCGGCGAGCTGATCGGCGAGGCACAGATGCTCTACAACCTGAAGGCGAATGCGGGCGAGGCCGCGAAATTCGTGCATGCCCATCCCACGCAGGGCGAGGCGCTGGGCGAGGCGTTGCTGGCCGTCTCCGGCAAGCCCCTGCACGTACACGGGTAGCCCTACCCCGGTGAGGGGACCCGCCGGAGTCCTATTTCAGATGTCTACTCGGACTTGTCTCGGTCCTTGGAATTGAGAGCAACTCGGCTGCCCGCACGGCCAGCCATAGCTCTGTCAGCGAGTTCGTGTCCGCCACGTCGCGGTCGGTGAGCGCCTCCACCTTCCGGATTCGGTACATCACCGTCTGCCGGTGGATGTGCATGGCTTGTGCGGTCCGTTGCCACGACCGCTGGTTCTGCAGAAACATGTCGAGGGTTTCGACGAGTTGCGACTGGTGCTTCTCGTCGTAGTCCAGGACCGGCCGCAGGATGCGATCGAGCAGGGTCTGTGCGTCGGCCACGTCGGACAGGCCGATCCAGGGTACGGCGCTGCCGTACCGAGACACGACGATTCCCCGGCGTTCCGCGATCGACAACGCCCAGGAAGCCTCCCGGGCCGCATCCTGAAACCTGCTGAGCGAACCGATTTTCCCGCTTACTCCGATCCGGGCGGTCGGGCCGAGCGCTCGGATAAGCACGGCGTCGGTGTCGGGGCCATCGGGTACCAGAACATGGGCCGTGTCCATGCGGAGCCGGCACAGATAGGGCAGTGACCGCCGCCACAACGAATTGTGCAGGTCCAGCATGCGATTCGTGTCGTCGCTGTGGGCGGCGACCAGCACCGCGGACGCCGGATCCAGGCCGAGTTCGGCGAGCTGATCGGCGACCGCGGGAATGTCCATCCGCCCTTCGAGCATCTGGGTGAGTAATCCCGACTTGTACCGCCGCTCGTGTTCGAGCATGAGCCGTGTTTGGGAGAGTTCGATCGCTACGACGGTGGCCGCGTGCTGGAGTTGGATCGGGTCGACGCTGACCTTCGGATCGCTGAGCGCGACCAATGCGGCCCCCGGGTGCCGAGGGATGTCGGTGAGCATGGCCGCACGGTCACCGATGGACGGAAGGCCGTATGCTCCTCCGGCCACGTTCTTCGACGAGTCCGACAATGCCGCGATGGCGTCGCTGACCGTCGGATCCAGCGGCGGCGAGTCCGGGAACCACGGCTCGCCGGTCGCGCGTTCGCATACCTGGATCTCACATCCCAGCTCGCGTGCCAGCGCAGACAATAGGGCTGCTGGGTCGGCGCCGTGAGCGGTGCGGCGGCGGATCAGGTCATACATCCGGACCGTGCGACTCAGCCGCTGCGACTGGTCGAGGAGGGTGGCCTCCGCGACGGCCCGCGAGATGGCGACGAAGGGCAGCGGATACCGGATCCACAACACCGGAAACCCCAGTTCGTCACTGATGGTCGAAACCGCCTTGGTAAGCGGCGGGCAGTACATGTTCTCGCCGATGCCGAGGCCGGCCACTCCTTTCGCGGCGAGCTGTCGCACCAGGTCGGCCTGCGCTTTCGCTGATTTCGGAAACGACATACCGTTGGTCATCAGGAACTCGCCGCCGGTCACCCAGCGCCAGGGTTCGGGGAGATCGGTGACATGTGTCCACGTGACCTCACGTCCGAGACCTGCCGCTCCGGAGTGCACATCGAGTTGGAGGTGCGGGATCTCCGCGAGCTCGCCGATAGTGATTGCCACGATCACATCTTAAGCGCCGGTGACCAAGCCGTTTGTGCGATCGAATAGAACAGATCGTCGTTTTTGCGTCTTTGCTACTCGCGCCCAGGCACGGGTGGAGCGGTGTTCCGGCAGTGCCGGGGACACCGCTCCACCTTGCTGTGGACTGGAGTCTCAGCGCCGTCTCGTTGGTATCACCTCGGGCTCCGATGCTCGTATCCAGGGCTCATGCGCCGTGGTTGATCATGACGTGTTTGGTCCGGGAGAAGTCGTCGAGCGCGTAGAGCGAGAGGTCGCGCCCGTAGCCCGATCCCTTGAACCCACCCCACGGCACCTCGCATGCGAACACGAGGTGCGAGTTGACCCAGACGGTGCCGAAGTCGAGCCGCTTGGGCACGTCGAGGGAGAGGCCCGCGTCCCGGGTCCATACCGACGCCGCGAGTCCGTACGGTGTCTCGTTGGCCCTGGCAACCGCCTCGTCGGTGGTGCTGAACGATTCGACCGTGACAACGGGGCCGAAGATTTCCTGCTGGGTAATCGGCGCCCCGGCCGGCACCCCGCTGAACACGGTCGGTTCGATGAAGTAGCCGGGGCCGTCCAGGGCCGCGCCGCCGATGGCCGCGTGCAGGCCGGCCGCCCTCGCCTCGGCCAGCGAGTCCCGTACGCGCTCGAAGTGTGGGCGGGAAACCATCGGACCGATTTCGACGTCGTCCCCGGCGGCCGGCGCGCCGACTACCAGCCTGCCGACTTCCCGAACCAGGAGTTCGGTGAACTCGTCCGCGACCGATTCGTGCACCAGCACCCGGCAGGCTGCACCGCAGTCCTGACCCGCATTCCAGAATCCGGCGTTACGCACTCCGGCCGCGGCCGCACCGAGATCGGCGTCGGCGAAGACGACGACGGGTGCTTTGCCACCGAGTTCGAGGTGGACGCGTTTGACGGAACGTGAGGCAGTTTCTGCGACTGCCTGGCCGCTGAGAACACTTCCCGTCACCGCGACAAGTGCGATGTCGGGGTGTTCGGCCAGGCGCTGTCCCACTGTCCGGCCTCGGCCGGTCACGATATTGACGATCCCGTCGGGGATGTGTCCGGCGACGAGCTCGACCAGCTTCAGTATCGACAGCGGGGTCTGTTCGGATGGCTTGAGCACCACGCTGTTTCCGGCGGCCAGAATGGGGGCGATCTTCCATGCGGCCATCAGCAGCGGATAGTTCCAGGGTGTGATCACCCCGACCACTCCAACCGGTTCGCGGAGAATGACCGAGGTATGTCCCCGCGCGTAGTCTCCACCAGCCAGGGAAGTCATCGTCCGCCCCGCCCCCGCCATGAACCGGAAGGTGTCGATGGTGTTGGAGATATCGTCCTCGGCGACGCTGCGGGGCTTGCCGGTATTAGTGGACTCGAGCACTGCGAGTACTTCGCGGTTGGCTTCTACGATGTCCGCGATCCGAGAGAGCACCTCGGATCGTTCCTTCGGTGTGGTGCAGCCCCACGATCTCTGCGCCTCGACGGCCGCCGCCACGGCCGAATCGACATCCTGGGCGGTTCCTGCCGGGACGGATCCGAGGACATTTTCCGTGGTCGGATCGAGGACGTCGATGACCTCGGTGGACGAGCTCGGGACAAACGATCCGCCGATGAAGTGGCCCGCGGGCGGCACGTCAGCGAGCGGGATCTGATCCGGAGCGGGACGCCGAACGGTGAATTGCCCAATTTCAGTTGATGCCATTATCATTCGCCTGTACTTTCTGCGCCCGGTCCGGCGCCTGTAGGTATGTTCTTCGTTTCGGTCACGCAGCGGTGGGGTGGTTCACGCCGGTTCCATGTTTGGTTCCGGAAGCAAAACTGGTGAGGGCAGGTGGTCTTCCGGAACACGCGCGCGGCCACGTAATACAGGAGACCGACGACGACCAGGCCGACGAGCACTGCGGGTGAAGCCGTGTCGTGGGTTCCCTACCACTGCTCCACCGCCGAGGCGACAGGTGCGGCGGAACGATTGCTGCGGCGAGCAAAAGCCGTGGCTGTGAAGTAGTAAAGCGGTGAGACGACAGCCAATCCGACGATGAACGAGATATCTGTGTTGCCGAGCATTTTGGCGATCGGTCCGATGAAGTCGGTTCCGATGATCATGAACGGGAGTTGTACAGCGACACCGATGAGGTAGCAGCCGATCGCAGGCCAGTTGACCCGGCCGTAGCGACCGCCGTCGCGCTTGTAAAAGTCCTCGACGACGTAGTCCCCATGCCGGACCAGGTAGTAGTCCACCAGATTCACGGCGGTCCACGGGACCAGCGAACCCAGCAGCAGAACCAGGAAGTTGTTGTAGGTGGCGACGAAGTCGCTGCCCGCGGTGAGCGCGACGCTCACGGCCAGCCCGCATATTCCGGTGGCGATCAAAGCACGTTCGCGGCCGCGTGGATTGAAGCGCGGCAAGATCGTCTGCACAATCGTGATCGTGCTCAGCGTGCCGCAGTACAGGTTCATCGCGTTCGTGGCGGCGACTCCGATGCTGAAGACCACAACCACCACGACGCTGATCCCTGCGGTGGCCTGGGTCAGGGCGATAACCGGGTCGGTGTCGGGGAGCAGCAATCCGACGCCTGCCCCGAGGAACATCGGCAGAATCGAGCCGATGCTGGTGCCCCAGTAGCTCATCCAGAATGCCGGCCGCGAGCCCGTCTTTGCCGGCAGGTAGCGCGAATAGTCGGAAACATATGGGGCATAGGCGATCTGCCACACCGCACACGCCCCGAAGGTACTCAGGAAGCCGGCCAGCGTCGCGGTGCCCGTGCTGAAGAAGTCAGTGGGCACGGGGTGGACAATGAACGCCCAGACGAACGCCATCAGTAGAACCAGCCCCGACGCCCACGTCATGATGCGCGCGTAGGCGTGGATCAGGGTGTAACCCCAGATGGTCGCGCAGACGCTGATCACCGCGAGCACCACGATGCCGGCCTTACCGTTCAGGAAGGGTAAGGCTGACGCAAGGGACTCCCCGCCGAAGACAAGTATCGAGATGAAGAACCCGAGGTACATGAAGACGACGACTGCGACGATGAGAATCGATCCCAGCGAACCGAATTGGCCCTTGGTCTGCACCATCTGTGGAACACCCAGCCGCGGCCCCTGAGCAGAGTGCAGCGCCATGAATATCGCACCGAAGAGGTTTCCTGCAATGACCGCCAGGGCGGCCGACCAGGCGGGCTGCCCGAAGAGGGTCGTCGACAACGCCCCGGTGACGACCGCCAGGATCATGATGTTGGTTCCGAACCAGATCGTGAACATGTCCCGGTTGCGCCCATGGCGCTGGTCGTGCGGGATCGGTTGGATGGTGGCCGATTCGATCGTGGAGACGGATTCTTCACGCCCGCTGTGATTTTCACTCACTGCTGTTCCCTTTCGCTGGACCCGGGGCAGGTTTGGAGATTGTGGTTTCGGCCGCGACGGGCTTGATCAGCGGATGACAAAGCCGCGCTCGACAACGTCGGCGAGAAGATCGACGTAGGAATCCATGTCCTCGCGGGCCGGACGCGGTGCCGCGGCATAGGGCATGGCGGCCTTCACGGCGGGACTGAGGAAGTACGCGCCCGCCGTCAGCACCGTCAGCGCCTCGAACTGGTCGGGCCTGTGCGCCGCGAGCTCATCGAGAGCGGCTTCGGGGTCTTTGCCGGTGCACGAGGCAACGGCGGCGGCGAATGCTTCTGCGATATCAGGCCGGTAGCCGAGAACCTGGTCGAGCAACGCGTCGGGTACTCCGGCGGCGCTCGCCGAGGGCATGGAGCCGGACGCGGGAATCAGTGTGTCGGCGAGAAGCGCGAAGGTGCGGCGCTGGTCGGAGTCGAGCATCATCTTGTCCTTAGAACGCGGTCTGGATGCTGTGGCGGGTGTCGGCGAGGTGCCGCATCGAGCGCAGGGCAATCGCCATGATGGTCGCGGTCGGGTTCACACCCGTGGAGGTGACGAAGACGCTGCCGTCGATGATGAACAAGTTGGGTACGTCGTGTGCCCGACCCCACTGATCGACGACCGAGGTGGCGGGGTCGGTGCCCATGGTGGCGGTCCCGAGCAGATGCCAGGCGCTGTGGCGTACCACTGGGATCGGGTGGACTTCGACAGCCCCGGCGGCCTGATGCGCCTCGATCGCCCGCTCCACGTTGAATTTGAGCATTCGCTCACAGTTCTCACCGATGGTGTAGCGGATTTTCGCGGCCGGGATCCCGTCGGAGTCTGTGGCGTCTGGGTCGAGAACGACCGCGTTGTGCTCGTCGGGCAGGTCTTCGGTGGTGATCCCCCATTCGGTGTAGCGCCCGAACGTGCGCTCGAGGCGGCTGTGGAAGGCGGGTCCGAAACCCCCACGCCAGTCCTGCCCCCGCTCCCACAGGGTGTGGGCGAGCGGGCCACCGGTCGGCATCAGGTTCCACTTCGCTCCCCGCACGAAACCGCGGTCGGTGTCGGTCTCGTAGAACTGCATCGACTGCAGCGCCTGTCCTGCCGGGCCGAGCCAGGTTTCGAGCTCTTCGTCGTAGGCGCCGTATACCGAGGCGTACGGGTGCGTCATCAGACGCTTGCCCACCAGCCCGGAGGAGTTGGCGAGGCCGTTGGGGAAGAGCGACGAGGTCGAGTTCAGCAGCAGGCGCGGTGTGCCTACACCGTTCGCGGCCATCACGGTCACCCGGGCCGCCTGGTGTTGCAGGTTCCCGTCGCGGTCGATGTACTCGGCGCCGGTGACAAGGCCGTGGTCGTTCACGGTGAGCTGGCTGACCCGGGCACCGGTGATCAGCACCGCACCCAGCGCGATCGCGTCACGCCAGTGTGTGAGGTCGGTGCTGGCCTTGGCTCCGGTCGGGCATCCGGATTCACACGCGCCGTAGCGCAGACAGGCCGGGCGGTTCTTGAAGTTGCGTGACGCGATGGCATTCGGTGCCGGCCACCAGTGCCAGCCCAGCTTGTCCATCCCTTTGGCCGCGACTACACCGTATTTGCCGATCGGCAGCGGCGGCAGCGGAAAGGTGTGCGGATCCGGATAGGCGGGGTCGCCTTCCAGCCCGGACGCGCCGATATGGTGGGTGACCTCGTCGTAGAACGGTCGCAGATCCGCATAGGTGAACGGCCAGTCCTCGGCCACGCCGTCGAGTGTCTTGACCCGGAAGTCCGACGGCATGGCGCGAACCCAGTGCCCGGAGAACATGATCGTGCTGCCGCCGACGCCGTTGAACATCAGCGGTTCGACCGGGCTCTCGGTGGCGTCGACCGGATAGTCGGCCGGGTTCTGGCGCACATTCGGGCTGGAGTTCCACTGCTTCAGGCGGGTGAGCTCCCAGGACGGTTTGTCGCCGGTGAAGTCGTCGGGCAGGTTCCAGTCTCCCTGCTCCAGACACACGACCTTCAGGCCTTTGCTGGCCAACTCGAGTGCTGCCACCCCGCCAGCTGCTCCGGCGCCCACGATGAGGACGTCGACTCCTTCGGCGGTGTCGTAGTCGATGTGCTGTGTGTTCATCGGCTGTGCTCCTGGTCAGCTCAGGCCCAGCCGAAGCCGGTCGCGCCCATGGGTCCTTCCCCGGATCGGGGTGTCACGAGCAATGATGCGTGGGTCACACTTCGCCGGCTAGCGTCGATCCGCAACAAACCGGCGAACCTGTCTTGTGCATACGCACAACGAGACGAAATGCGCAATTAACGCGGCTTCGTAGCACGGGCCACCGTGGTGCCCCTTCGCCCCTCGACCCAACCGGCGGGCCAGGTGTGGGGCCGCGGATCGGCCCCCGAAACGCCGCCGGCGGACCTTCCCGCTCTCGAAGACACGCTCACAATTCCGCTGTTCGGCAGCGAAGACCACCCGGGGTTGGTCAGTGGCGATCCATGAACACCAGGGTGCGAGCCGCGAACGCATGGGGTCGCGGTGGATCGCTGCTGCACTGACAATCTCTGCTGGTGGCCGCAGTCGCCCCACGCGGTCGCCGACGGTGAAGGCAGGGGGGCGTCGCGGCTCAGAGTACTCCGACGACAGTGAGCACGGCGGGCAGGGTTGCGGTGGCGAGGATGGTTTGCACACCGGTGATGGAGGCCATGAGCCGTGAGTCGCCGCCCATCCGGGTGGCGAGAATGTAGGCGGAGGGCGCGGTCGGCAGGGCGCAGATGATGACGACACTCGCCAGAGCGGCGCCGGTGACACCCACCGTGTGCGCGATCGCGCCAGCGGCCAGCGGCAACGCCACCAGTTTCAGCATCGAGGCCATCCCGATGTCGAGCGCGTCGCGTAGCCGGAATTGCAGGGTGATCGCCGCGCCCGCGGCCAGCGTCCCGCACAGCAGTGCCGGAGCGGCGAGCATGTCGACCGGCGCGGCCGCCGCCACCGGGAGACCGATACCCAGCAGGTTGAGCGCCAGGCCACCGACGCAACTCAGGATGAGCGGGTTGGCGGCCAGTTCCCGCCAGGGCCCGCCCCGGTGCGCCGGTGACTCCTCGTTGCCGTAGATCGACAGCGTGGTCACCGAGATGATGTTCACCAGCGGAACCACCACCGCAGCAGCGATCGCGAACGTCGCCACCCCGTCCGCGCCGTGCAGCGTCGAGGCGAACACCAGCCCGATGTAGGTGTTGATGCGGATGCTGCCCTGCACCAGCGACGTCAGTTGCGGACCGTCGGCCCGCAGTACCCGTCGCAGCGCGATCACCAGCAGTCCGGTGCCGAGGATCGGGACAGCGAGCCCGAGAGCCAGCAGGCCGAGCGAGACCGACGTCAGGTCGGTGCGCGCGATAGAGCCGACGAACAGCGCCGGGGTGAAGACCCAGTAGCTCATCCACTCCAGGCCACGCCAGAACCCGGGATCGGTCACTGCCCAGCGGCGCAGGACCGCGCCGAGTACGAGAACGAGGACGACGGGAACGATCGCGGTGGTCACTAGATACACACCGTCCACCCTGATGTAATGGCTCTATGCAGTTCAACCATGACAATATGACGGGGGTCTACCTGGCCGCCGACATCGTCAACCTGCGCGCGAGGACGGACTGGTCGCTCGATGCCCTGGAGGCGGTGCTCCGGCACCACGACATCCGGCGGCCGGAGCTGTCGCCCGCCGCGGTCACCGCGCTGCGCCGCTGGGCGGTCCGGCTGCGAGCCGTCTTCGCGGCACCCGACGCCGAGACGCGCTGCCACGCGATCAACGGACTGCTCGTCGACGGCGCCGCGGGCGTCTACCTGACCACGCACAACGGATTGCGTCCGCACCTGCACTTCACCCCGGACGAGGACGATGTGGTCGGCCGGATCATGTCGGTTACCTCGGGGAGCCTTGCCATCTTCACGGTCGAGGCCGAGGGCAATCGGCTCGGCGCCTGCGGGCGATCGGGATGCCTACGCGTGTTCGTCGACACGAGCCGCAACGGTCGCCGCGCCTACTGCTCGACCCGTTGCAGCAATGCCGACGCCGTGGACCGGCACCGCCGTCGAGCCCGCCACCGTACGAGGCACCCGGCTCCCGCTGAATAATGCTCTAAGACGGTACAACACTGACATTCCCAGGCCACTGCTCCGGTATTGACCAGACGCACTGCCTGGACCATCGCCCACAGCTCGAGACGTCGAGCGGGGCGATCGCCTTCGCTGCAGCAACAGCGAAACGGCGGCGGCGGCGCGCCCATCGTCGATGGGGGCGGCGCCGTAGATGCCCGCGACCCATGCGAACACATCATTTGCCCAGTCGTCGAATCTGATGCAACACATCAGATTTCCTGTGCTCGAAGTACTGGGGCACTCCGCACTTCCACACGGCTATGGGCAGGTGCAGACTTGTGGTGTGGAGGTATGTGAGACCACCACCGTCGCGCTGACCGCAGCGCCCCTGCCGCGGTCCCTGCGCCAGGCCCAGGCGTCGATGTCACCGCGGCTGACGTGACCGTGTACGCCGGTGGGCCTGAGCCCGAGCCGCGCCGCCTGCTGAACGGCATCTCGGACGTACGCGCGTTCTTTCACACCAACGCCGTACCGCTGTACTTCATCTCGCCGACCCCGTTCAACCTATTAGGCATCGACCGCTGGGTACGGAACTTCTTCTACCTGACGTACTTCGACTCTTTCGAGGGCGCACATCCGCGCGTGTTCATGCCCCGGCGGCGCGACCGCAGGGATTTCGGGGGCATGGAGGACGTGTGCAACCACCTCCTGTGCGATCCCGAGACACTCGAGTTCATCGCGCACCGAGGGCCCGGTGGCAAGGCCTGCTTTGTGATGCTCGACGAGGAGACTCAGGCCCTCGCGCACAAGGCGGGGCTCGAGGTCATGCACCCGTCGGCGGCGCTGCGCCATCGGCTGGGCTCCAAGATCGTCATGACGCGCTTGGCCGAGGAGGCGGGCGTGCCGAGCGTGCCCAACGTGATCGGACGGGTCGGCTCCTACGATGAACTGCTGACGCTCGCGAAGAGCGCTGGGCTGGGAGATGACCTCGTCGTCGAGGCCGCTTATGGCGACGCCGGCACGGAGACGTTCTTTCTGCGCGGTCAGCGCGACTGGGATCATTACGCCGCTGACCTGGTCGAGCAGGAAGTCAAAGTCATGAAGCGCATCCGCAATGTCGAGGTGTGCCTCGAGGGCACCGTGACCCGGCACGGCACCGTGGTCGGCACCGCGATGACGAGTCTCGTCGGTTACCCAGAGCTGACTCCGTACAAGGGCGGCTGGTGCGGCAATGACATCTGGCGCGGGGTGCTGCCGCCCGAACAGACGCACGCCGTGCGAGAGATGGTGCGAAAGCTGGGCGATGTCCTGCGCCGCGAGGGGTACTGCGGCTACTTCGAGGTGGATCTCTTGCACGACCTGGACTCGGACGAGTTCTACCTCGGCGAGGTGAACCCGCGCGTGAGCGGGGTAAGCACGATGACGAACTTGACCACCGAGGCCTACGCCGACATGCCGCTGTTCCTTTTCCACCTGCTCGAGTACATGGACGTGGACTACGAGCTCGACGTCGAGGAGATCAACGCGCGCTGGGAGCGGGGCTATGGCGAAGATGAGGTCTGGGGTCAGCTGATGATCACGGAGACCTCGCCGGATCTCGAGCTCTTGACCGCGGCCCCACGCACAGGTGTGTGGCACCTCGACGACGACGGGCGCATCTCCTTCGCGCGCTGGGGCAACGACTGGGACTCGCTGGTCGACGAGTCCGAGGCCTTCTACATGCGTGTCGCGGCGCCGGGCGACTTACGCTGCAAGGGCGCCCAACTCGGCGTGCTCGTCACCCGCGGGCACCTGCAGACCAACGACTACCAGCTCACTGAGCACGCCCAGCGCTGGATCGAAGGCATCAAGGCGCAGTTCGCCTCGACACCCCTGGCGTCGGGTGCGGCGGCCACGCCGATCGTCTCGCGGCTCGTTGCACGAGCGTGAGCAGCGAGCTGCTCGACAAACCCGGCATCGAACGCGAGCGCCTGATCCAGGCGTTCCTGATGCCAGTGACGATCACCGTCGCCGCGCGCCGCGCACTGCGGCGCTTGGGCACAAGGGGACCGATCAACGGATGTCGCGCAGTTGCCGGCGTGAGGTGATGCCGAGTTTGCGGAAGATGTTGCGGAGGTGGGCTTCCACGGTGCGTGGGCTGAGGAACAGGGTGGCCGCGATCTCCTTGGACGTGGCGCCGTCTGCGGCCAGGCGCGCGATGTGTACTTCCTGCATCGTGAGCGCGTCGGATGCCTGCGCGGTGCGGCGGCGGGCGTGTTCGCCGGTGGCGCGGAGCTCACCCGCGGCCCGGGCGGCGAAGGCCTCCGCGCCGAAGTCGGACAGCAACTCGTGGGCATGGCGCAATTCGGTCCGGGCGTCGCGGCGGCGTCCCTTGCGGCGCAACCACTCGCCGTAGACCAGGTGGGCGCGACCGGACCAGATCCGCATCGGGCATGAGTCCAGCACCGCGACGGCTTCCTGGTGGGCGTCCTCGTCCTCGTACACCATGGCTCGCGCCCAGGCTTCGACGCCTTGTCCCCACGACTGCTCGCCAGTGCGTTCGGTCAGTGCCGCGAGCGCGGACCGGGCCACCGCCGCCTCGCCACAGCGCACCGCCGCCTCCACCAGTTCGGGCAGCGACTGGCCGGCTAGGCCGAGATCGCCCGTCGTGACGGCCTGTTCGGCGGCCCGCAGCGCTGTGGGATAGTCGGCGAGGCCGTTGTGCAGGACGGCGGTAGCGTGCTGCACGCTGAGGGTCAGATGCGGTCCCACCGAGGCGAACAGCACTTCGGCCTCGGCGCGGCGGCCGCGCAGCCCGGCCAGCTGGACGCGCGGGTAGACCAGTGGAGCGGCGGAGGTGGCCTCCGCGATCGCCTCCTCCTCGGAGATCAGCTCCTGGGCCGGGCCGAGATCGCCGGCGTGCACGGCGACAGTGGCGAGCATGGCCAGCCCGATCCGCAGCATGTGCAGCGAACCCGAACTGCGGCCGGACACGGCGGTCCGCGAGGCGATAGCACGTATCGCGTCGGGATCCCACAGTTCGAGGGCGAGCAGAAAGCCGAGTGTGGGCCAACGACCCCAGACCTCGTCGCGGTGGTTCGAGACGAGCGGACGCAGCAGCTTTGCGGCGGCCGCGTGCCCCTCGGTGGTCAAGGCCGCCATGCCGTCGAGGACGAGATCGACACTGCCGGGCCGTGCCGGGGCGCGCGGCGTGGCCGCCGCGGCCGCGATCACGCTGTCGAGGCCGCCGGTCAGCACGGCCGTCTCGATCGCGTCCACGTAGCAGGCGCGGGCACGATCCGGTTCGTGCGCAGCCAATTTCGCTGCGGCGCGGAGCAGGCGGACGGTGGGACGGTCGTCACCTCGGTAGCGCGCGAAGGAGATTCGGCCGCGCAGCAGGTCGATGCGGGGATCGTCGGGAGCGAGGGTCGACAGCAGCTCATCGGCGGCCTCGAAATCCCCCGCGGACAGTTTGGCCTCGACCGCCGCCAGCACCCGTTCGGCCCGCAGTGCCGGATCGAATGTCAGTGCGGCCGAACGTTCCAGGAAGGCCGCCGCGGCCGCCACCCCGCCGCGAGCCTGCGCGCGCGCTGCCGAACGGGCCAGGGCGGCGGCCACGTCTTCGTCGGGGCCGACACTGGCCTGGGCACGATGCCAGGCCACGCGGTCCGGATCGGCGACCGGATCGCTCACCCGCGCGAGTGCACCGTGCGCCCGCCGCCGCTCGCGATCGGTCGCGGCCCGGTAGACCGCGGAGCGGGCCAGGGGATGTACGAAGCGGATCCGGGTGCCGAATTCGACCAGTGGCACCTCGTCGTCGGCGGTCGTCTCGATGCCGAGCAGCTCCGCCGCCCGCCACAGCAGGCACGGATCGCCGACGGGCTCGGCGGCGGCGACGGTCAGCAGCAGCCGGACCCGGTCGGGCAGCACCTCCAGACGGGCGCGATAGCTCCGTTCCGCGGCCGCCGGGGCGGGCAGATCGAAATCTCCAGTGAGACCGGCCAATTCGGTGGTTCCGGGCAGTTCCAACAGGGCCAGCGGGTTGCCACGCGCCTCGGCCAGAATGCGGTCGCGCACCCGATCGTCCAGCGGACCGCGCAGCGCGCGAGCCAGCAGGGCACGGGCCGCGATATCGCTGAGCCGCGGTATCGCCAACCGCGGCAACAGATTCAGATCACCCGCATCGTCGCGCGCGGCGAAGACCATCGCCACCCGTTCGGCATCCACGCGCCGGGCCACGAAGGCCAGTGCATGGGCCGAGGCGCGGTCCAGCCACTGCGCGTCATCGACGAGACACAGCACCGGCCCGTCGTATTCGAGCAGCAGCCCGAGCGTCGCCGCACCGACCAGGAATGGGTCGGGAGTTCCGACGTCCATACCGAACGCGATGCGTAACGCCCTGGCCTGCGCGGGCGGCAGCCGGTCCAGATGCGCCAGGGCCGCCGCGCACAGCTGATGCAGCGCCGAATACGGCAGTTCCGTCTCGAATTCGGCGCCGCAGGCCCGCATGATCACGAAATCGGCGGCCGCTGCACCGAGGTCGGCCAGCAAGGCGCTCTTGCCGATGCCCGGCTCGCCGTGCACCAGCAGGGCACCGCCCCGCGACCGCCTCGCCTGGTCCAGAAATGCACGCAGCCGCGCCGTCTCATCCCGGCGCCCGATCAACGAATCCATACACCGTGCATCATGCCGGACAAATCGGTCGGCGGCACGACGGAGTAGGTAGACGGAGTAGGTAGGAATCACCGACGCGAGCGAACCGCGGCGCCCACCAGGCTGACGGGCATGAGAACACGATGGCTGCCGCTGGCGGTACTGGCTACCGCGCAGTTCCTCGTGGTGCTCAGCACCTCCATCGTGAACGTCTCCCTGCCGCAGATCCGGAGCGGTCTCGGCACATCGGCGACCGGCCTGTCGTGGGTGGTCAACGCCTATGTGCTGGCGTTCGGAGCGCTATTGCTGCCGGGCGGGCGATTCGGCGACGCCTACGGTCTGCGCCGCGTATTCCTCGTCGGTGCGGGCATTTTCGCGGCTTCCGCAGCGGCCGCGGCGATCGCGCCCGACATTGCCGCCCTGATCGCGGCCCGATCGGTGCAGGGGCTCGGCGCGGCGCTCATGGCGCCGACGGCGCTGGCCCTGGTACTCACGTTGTACCGCGATTCCCGGGACAGCGGCGTGGCGTTGGGGGTTTGGGGTGCGGTATCCGGTGCGGGCGGCGCCGCGGGTGTATTGCTGGGCGGACTGCTCACCGATCGCTTCGGCTGGCGGTCGGTCTTCTTCCTGGTCGTTCCCGTCGCGTTGGCCGTTCTGTTGACGACGTGGCGGTTGGTCGAGCCGAGGCCCGCGGTCGGTGGGCGACCGGATGTTCCGAGTGTGCTCACCGCCACCGTCGGGCTCGTCACCCTCACCTACGGGCTGTCGGGCCACTGGACGGCGCTGGCCGCGGGACTGTTCCTGCTGGTGGCCTTCGCCTTTCGGCAGCGGCGCGTGGCCGACCCGCTGCTGCCGCCGCGGATGGCGCCGGTCGCGTGGCCCAACGTCGCGATGGCGCTGCTCGGCGCCGTCTGGCTGGGATTGTTCTACTACCTGCCGCTGTATCAGCAGCACACCCTCGGCTACACGCCGTTACGCGCCGGGCTGACCCAACTTCCGCTGGCGCTGATGATCACCGTCTCCTCCTGGGTGGCGGGCCGGCTTCCGGGCCGCGCCACGCTGCCGGTCGGCCTGCTCATGCTCGCAACCGGTCTGGCCTGGCTGGCCCGGACGCCGTCCGCCGCAAGCTTTCTCATCGATCTGCTCGGTCCCACCCTGCTGATCGGGGCCGGAATGGGCGTGGCCTTCGTCCGGATCACCGCGTCGGCCTCCGCCGGAGTTCCGGCCGCCGACAGTGGGCTGGCGGGCGGCCTGGTGAATGCGAGCCGCCAGCTCGGCGGCGCCGCCGGCCTGTCCTTCCTGACCGTCCTGCCCACCTTCGGCGCGGTCTTCCTGACCTGTGCCGCCATCACTGTGCTCACCCTCATCACCGTCACCGGAAAGGCGATATCGATATGGCACAACCACCCAGGCCCTATGTCACCGGGCACTACGCACCGACCCCCGACGAGCTCACCGCATTCGAGCTGACCGTCCACGGAACACTGCCCGACGACCTGGACGGCCGTTACTTCCGCAATGGTCACAATCCCAAACCGGGTGTGACACCGACCCATTGGTTCCGCGGTGCGGGGATGCTGCACGGTATCCGGCTGTCCGGCGGGCGCGCGCAGTGGTATCGCAATCGCTGGGTGAAGACGCCCTATCTGGACGGAGTTCCGTTCACGGGCACCGAACTCGAGGTCAGTGCCGCCGCGACCAACATCATCTTCCACGGCGGACGCTATCTGGCGCTGCAGGAGGCCAACCTGCCCTGGGAAGTCACCGGCGAAATGGACACGGTCGGCGTTTACGACTTCGGCGGAAAGCTGACCAGTTCGATGACCGCGCATCCCAAGGTGGATCCGGTCACGGGAGAGCTGCACTTCTTCTCCTACAGCCCGTTCCCGCCCTATCTGATCTACTACATCGCGGACGCGTCCGGCGAGATCATCCGGGCCACCACGATCGACGGCGCGGGGCCCTCGCTCATGCACGATTTCGCGATCACCCGTGAGCATGCCGTATTCCTGCATTCCCCGGTCGTCTTCGATCCCGCCGAGCACTCCGGAATCCCCTACCGCTGGCACGACGACGCGCCGTTCCGGATCGGCGTGCTGCCCAGGCACGGCTCGGGAGAGATCAGCTGGTTCGACATCGACAGCCGGGCGGCCATCCTGCACGTCGCCAACTCCTATGTCGACGACCGTGGGCGCGTTGTGCTCGAATGCCCGCGCTTCGACCGCTCGGCCTGGGAAACCTCCTGGAAGTGGTGGATCGCCGCCCCGGGCTACCCCGACACCCCCGGCGTCGGCACCACGCTCCATCGCTGGATTCTCGACCCCGCCACCGGCACCGCGACCGAGGAGGCGCTGGACGATCTGGTCGTCGAATTCCCCGCTATCAACGACGATCTGACCGGAGCGCCGAATCGCTACAGCTACGCGGTCGCTTTCCCGGGAGCCGGACTGACCGGCTATCACACGGTCAAATTCGACACCCGGACCGGCGAGCGACAGCTGTTCGCGCACGGACCGGCACGCATGCCCGGCGAGGCCGTCTTCGCGCCCGCCGCCGGGGCGACCCGCGAGGACGACGGCTATCTGCTCACCGTCGTCAGCGATATGGAGGCCGACGCGTCCCAGTTGCTCATCCTCGACGCCTCGGATCTGTCCGAGCCGATTGCCACCGTCGATCTCCCGCAGCGAGTGCCGGCCGGCATCCACGGGCACTGGATCCCGGCCCAGAGCTGAAACCACCGCTCGACCAAGGATTTTCGTCATGGAATCAACGACCGGCAGCACTCTCGGGCAGCTGTTCTCCAGCTGGCTCGCCATCTGGAACGGCGACTACAGCCCCGCCGACGACATCATCGCCCCCAACTTCACCGTGCACGCCGCGCTGCTCGACGGTGGTGACGGCAGTGCGGTGCGAGGCCCGCAGGGATTGGTCGCGTGGATCGCGCAGACTCGAGCCGCCTTCTCCGAGTTGGTGTTTCAGGTGGAGGTGGGTCCGATCGTGGACGGTGACCGCTGCGCGGTCCGGTGGATCGCCACCGGAACCTACGGCGGCGGGTTCCCCGGCGCGACGGCAACGGTAGGTGCCGCGATCCGTTTCGCGGGCACCGACGTGCTGCGCGTCGAGGACGGCAAGTTCGCGGAGTACTGGATCAACTCCGATATCCACGTGCTGCTGGCCCAGCTCGGCGTCTCTACCTGAACTACTCCAGCCAGCTCCTTCGCTGGTAGCAACGATCCGGTTCCTCGTCCTCCTCGGGTGTCATGCACGCCGTCGCGGATTCGGCACGGGAAGTGGTCGTTCGAGGGTGTCGCGTCGCGCTTGGACCCGAGGGTGGTCTCGAACGCGGCGACCGTCTCGGCGACGGATCTGTGCGCCTCGGCTAGGCCTGTGTCGAAGTGAGTTGAGCGGTGGTACCGCTGCTGAACTGCTCCCCGGAAGTTGGACTGAGAAAATCAGTTCCAATCTCCGGGGAGCATTCTTATGTGTGCGGAAAGTTCGTTGTCCGAGCGACCGGCCCACACCACTCGTGCACTCCGACCAGGGATTTCAGCACCAATATGCTTCCTGGCGGCGACTACTCGGTCAGGCCGCAACCCAATCGATGTCAGGCAAGGGCAACTGCTTCGGCCCGGCTGTGCATGACTGCGGAGACCCTGCGCAGGTGGATCCGTCAGGGCGCAGTCGACGCGGGTAAGGCCCGGCACCGCGTGGCCGGGTCTCGAGGAGAATCGGAGGGCCTGGCACCCGGCCCACACCGCAGACCCGGGCCCTCGACACGGCTGATGGCGCCTCCGGGCATAGCGATGCCGTGCTTCGCAGACATCAGCACAGTGCAGATGCTCCAGAAGTATTGGGGCGCTCAGCTTCTGCGCCGACCGTTTGCTCCCTGCGGGATCCAGGGGATCACGGTGCCGCGTCGGGTTGCGATTCGGCCACGATCGACCTCGCTGTCAGGCGGTGCTGCGATACGGCTCAGGACAGTGCGTCCGGCCGCCGGTCGCCGAACAGCACACCGCGCATAAATGGGATTCAGGTTCCATTAGTTGTGCACTTCTGATACCGTCGGGCATCTTAATGGAACTTGCGACCCGTTAACCTGGCGAGGTTCTCGGATTGCGACCAATCACGAAGTTGAGGGATCGAGATGGTGCAGAAATCACTGAGCGCTGCTGGGGTGCTGGCAGCCGTCGCGGCTGTGGCGGCGGCGACTCTGTCGGCATGCGGCGCCGACCACAGCGGCTCGATATCGAACGGTATGGAGCAGTCATGGTCAGCGGCCTGGTCGGCGGCGATGCAGCGGCCATCGGCCGGATTCGGCCCGAACTGGTCCGAAGAGGGATTCTCTGGACAGACCATCCGCCAGGTCGTGCGAGTCACCAACGGTGGCGGCAATGCGAGGATCCGCTTATCCAACCGGTTCGGTGCGAGCCCACTCGAAGTAACCGGCGCGACGATCGCCCTTGCCGCCAACGGTGCGGCGACCCGGCCGGATTCGCTGCGGCCGTTGACGTTCGACTCATCCGAGCATGTCGTTATTCCTGCCGGTGCAGAAGTAGCAAGTGACGCAGCGGAATTGCGAGTAGCGCCGCTCGAGTCGGTAACGGTGACACTCTATTTCGCAGGCACCACCGGGCCTGCCACTTTCCACTCACAGGCGTGGACCGACACATACCGCTCGGCCGGAGATCACGTGACCGATACGGGCGCGACAGCTTTCGGCGAGCACACGAAATCCTGGTACTACCTGACCGATGTCGAGGTGTCGGATGGTCCGGTCCGGCGAGACACCGTCGTAGCGCTCGGCGATTCGATCACCGATGGTTTCGCCTCGACCGCAGGTGCCAACCGCCGCTATACGGACGCACTCGCCGACCGACTGGCGCTCGCGGGCAAGCAGCGCGCCGTGCTGAACGAGGGCATCGGCGGGAACCTGGTGGTCAACGATTCCGCCTGGTACGGAGACCGTGCCGCTGCACGGTTCGAGCGCGATGCCCTCGACAAACCAGGAGTGCGCAGCGTGATCATCCTCGAAGGTGTCAACGACATCGGGTTCAGTGAGACCGATCAGCCAACGTACAAACCCAGCGCGGACGTCTCCGCCGATCAAGTCATCGCCGGATACCGTGCGCTGATCAAGAATGCTCATGAACGCGGCATCAAGGTCGTCGGCGCGACGATGCTGCCATTCGGTGACTCGGACCACTACTCCACCCGGTCGGCCGCAAAGCGCCACGCAATCAACGATTGGATCCGCAATTCCGGTGCGTTCGACGGAGTCACGGATTTCGCCACGGCGATTGCCGATTCGGTCGACACGGAGAAGATCGCTCCGATCTACGACAGCGGCGACCACCTACACCCGAACGACGCGGGGTACCACGCCATGGCCGCGGCAGTCGATATCGACAGGTTGTGATGACCCCCGTGCGCCCGTATCCGTCGCGGGCATCGTCCAGCGCGGCCGAGGCGACGTGCGTCAAGGCCATGGTGATGGTCGTGGGCGCCGATAGAAAGGCCTGTTCCCCTGTCGCTGCGGATACCGGGCCAAGTCGTCGAAGTCGATCAATTCTGAAGAGGGACAGGTCTGTTCGTATACGCTCCCACCGCTCCGTCGAGGAGTTCTACGTGAAAGTTCCTACCGAGGTTGCCAAACGGCTGGATGCGCCGTTCCCTGACCGTTCCTGGAAGATTGCCGAGAATTGTCCGATCGGATCCCGCGTCGTTGAGCGGTGGATCACAACTACTCCGTTCGGCAGTAGTTCAGCGTCGTGATCATGTAGCAACATATCTGGATTGCGTGTTGCAAATCCCTGCTTATCGGCGTTGGAGAGGAAGGTCGGCCAAGCTGACGCGTACTTGTTCGACGATCCGGTCGCATGACCCGATTCCGGGTAAACTCCGGTTTGCCCGGTGGTGTCCGACGGCGAACGCGATGGAGTGACGATGAACATTTCCGATGGCGTGGTGGACATGATTACCTGGACGGCCGACGCGACGACAGCTGCGGCCGGGGCCGTGAGCGGCGCCGCCGTCAATGGCGTGATCGGCGGTGTGCAGGGTGCCGCGGCCGGTGTGAAGAACGGGCTGAGCAGCGGTAGCCACTCAGCACCGGCGGCCGCGCTGACCGTGGCGGCGATCGGCGCCACGGGTTTGGTGGACTGGCCTGTGCTGCTGACCGTCGGAGGCGCCGCACTGGTGCTCCGGCAGATCGGTCAGCGGTCGAGCAGGCGCTCGTCGCCCGATGGCGGCGGTCGTCCCGCACACCGCGAGCCGCACTCGCAACAGGACCGAGCGCCCCGCCGAGGCGACAAAGGTGGTACCCCAGCCCACAAGGGTGGTACCCCCGCGCAGAAGGCGGTGGCCCGGCCGCGACGCGCGCCGAGTACGCGTTAGCCGTCGCCGATGGACCTGAGCCGATTGATACGGACCTCCGGGTCACTGCCCCTACGCGCCCTCAATACGGGTGTGCGGTCCGCTGCGGTCGTCACCGCGGTGGGCGTGGACCTCGTGACCTTGCCGGTGCGCACGATGCCCGCGGGCCGGGTGGTCGAGGCAATTACCGCTGTCACGTCGGAATTGCTCGGCGGTCAGCAGGCCCGGCGCCGTTGGCGCGGCGAGGAACGATGCTGGATCGAAGTGCGGGGCCTCTCCGAGCGCGAGCCGGACCACGATGCGGGCCCGGCGGTACTCGCCGCCCTGCGCGCGCATCCTGGGGTGATCTCTGCGACGCTCAACTACCCGCTGTCGCGCGTTATCGCAGAGGTAGCCGACACGGCGTCCGTTGACGAGCTGTGTGACGTAGTGGCCGCTGCCGAAGATCGGCACCCCGGATTCGCTCACACACCGATCGACCTGCCCGCTGACGGCATCGTGCTGGCTGGCAACTTGGTCTCGGCGGCGGTGAATGCCGTCGGGCTGAGCGTCGCGCTGGCCGGGCGGGTGGTCGGTTTGGGGCGGCTACCGACGGGGCTCAACGCGGTTGTCGCGCTCGTCGATTACCAGCCTCGGCTGCGTCGCGCCGTCGAACAGTGCCTCGGCACCAACGCCGCTGATATCGCGATCGCGCTTGCCATGGCCGCCGCGAACACCGTCACCCAAGAACCGGCGTCACTGGGCGTCGACATGTTCATCCACCTCGCGAAGGCCGCCGAGACGCGCGCCGCGGCCACCATCTGGCACCGCCGCGAACCCGGGCTGGCGCCGCACGCAACGTGTGTCGACGGCGTCCGGTCCGATGATCGACCAGAGCCGCTGCCACCGGGGCCCGTTGAGCGCCACGGAAACCGCAGCGGACTGGCGCAGGCGGCCGCGGCACCGGCGACCGGTATTCTCACCGCCGACCTCGCCACCGCTGCCACCGCCGTCATGGTCGCCGCGCCCAAAGCGGCCCGCACCAGCCGCGAGTCGTTCGCCGCGACATTCGGCCGCGGCCTGGCCGACCAGCACGGCGTGCTGCCCTTGCGGCCCCAGGCGTTCCGGCGCCTCGACCGGATCGATGCCGTGGTGCTCGACCCTCGGGCATTGTGCTGCGACGAACTGCGGGTTGTGCGCATCCGCGATGTGCCCGAGCACGAAAGGGTGGTGGTGTGGCAGTGGGCGCAGGACCAATTGGCCTGCGGCGCACTACAACCCGGGTTGCAGCCGGTGACACGGTCGGTGTCCGGCAATGGCAGGCGCAGCACGGTGCTGGTGCGCTACGCCCATCATCCATTGGCGTCGGCGGTACTCGGCGAAGTGCGTCGCAGCGGCGCCGCGCTGGTGTCGGTCGACGTCGACACGCTCGGCGACCTGCGCTCGTCCTTCGACGACCTCGATCCGATGAACGGGACCATCAATGCGGCGCTCGCCCACACGGTGCACCGGTTGCAGCGGGAGGGCCGCACGGTCGCGATGGTGTCGAGTGCCGCAGCACAGGCACTGGCCGACGCCGACGTCTCGATCGGTATCACCGCGCACAGTCCGCCGTCGTGGCATGCCGACGTGCTCGTCGACGACCTGGACAGCGTGTGGCGGATCATGCACGCGCTGCCCGCCGCACGTCGAGCCAGTGAACGCGGTGTCGAAATCGCGACCGGTGCTTCGCTTTTGGGTGCGCTGCTGATGATTCCCGGGGTGCGGGGCCGCGGCTCGGGTCCGGTCACCGCAGGGGCCGCCGCCGGCACATGGACGGGATACCGGCTCGCCCGCGCAGCGCTCGCGGCGCCACCGCCGCCTGCCGCGAGCGTGCACGAGTGGCATGCCATGTCCGTCGAGCAGGTGCACCGCATGCTGCCGCCGCAACCCTCCCGAGCGCACAAGAGCTCTCGGCTGGCGGCCGCCGCCCGCCCTGCGCAGTCGGTCATCGATCCGGTGCGCCGGGCAGTACGGGATTTCGCCGGCGCGATGCGCGACGAGCTGTCCGACCCGTTGATCCCGGTGCTGGCGGTGGGATCGGCCGCCAGCGCGGTGCTGGGATCACCCGTCGACGCGATCCTGGTCGGGTCGGTTCTCGCCGGTAACGCGGCCTTGGCGGCGACCCAGCGGATTCGGGCCGAACGGCTGCTGCGGCGACTGCTCGCCACGCAGGACCCACCGGCCCGCAAGCTGGTTGGCGCCGATCGCTACGCGACGGTCCATGCCGCCGACCTGAGCCCCGGAGACGTCATCGAGGTGCGACCCGGTGAAGTGGTGCCCGCCGACGCGCGGCTCACTCACGCACCCGATGTGGAAGTCGACGAGTCGTCATTGACCGGGGAGTCGCTGCCGGTGGCCAAGCAAGTCGAGGCCACACCAGCAGCACCCGTCGCCGAGCGGGCCTGCATACTCTTTGCCACCACGACCGTGGTCGCGGGCACCGCGATCGCGATCGTGACCGGCGTCGGTGAGCAGACGCAGGCGCGCCGAACCGCCGCGACTCCGCCCGCGGACAGTTCGGCAGCCGGCCTGCAGGCCCAGCTCAAGGATCTGACGAACAAGGCGTGGCCACTCAGCCTTGCCGGCGGGGGCGTGGTCACCGCGCTCGGGTTGCTGCGGCACACCGGTCTGCGGCAGGCCATCCGTGGCGGTGTGGCCGTCAGCGTGGCCGCCGTTCCGGAGGGGCTGCCGCTGGTCGCGACGCTGGCTCAGCAGGCGTCGGCGCGGCGGCTGACCCGCGCGGGCGCGCTGGTGCGCAGTCCGCGATCGGTCGAGGCGCTCGGCCGTGTCGACGTGGTGTGCTTCGACAAGACGGGAACGCTCAGCGAGAACCGGCTGCGGGTGACGACGGTATTCGCCGCGAACGGATTGTCCGACGACGATGTGCTCATCCACGCCGTCCGGGCCACGCCGCTCGCCAACGGCGAGCCGCACGAACATGCCACCGATCGCGCGGTCGCCGAGGCCGGGCGGCACCTCGAGCGCGGCGGGTCGGCGGTGCATCTGCCGTTCCGGTCGGGTCGCCCGTTCTCGGCATCCGTTGGCGGCGAGACGTTGTCGATCAAGGGTGCGCCGGAGGTGGTGCTCGCCGCGTGCGCGGACGCCGACGAGGAGGTGCAGCGGCAGGTGCGCAAGATGGCCGCCGAGGGGCTGCGGGTGATTGGCGTCGCCACACGGGGGCTTTCGGCATCGCAGGCGCGATCGGTACGTGACGATGCCGACGTCTTCGCCGATTTGTGCGGCGACGGACTGCGGTTCGCCGGATTGCTGGGACTGTCGGACACACCGCGCGCGGACGCGAACGAAGTGCTGGCCGAGTTGGCCGACAGGGGTATCGGGGTGCGTCTGATCACCGGTGACCACCCCGTCACGGCCGCTGCGGTCGCCGCCGCGGTAGGCATGCCTGTCGACGACGATCAGGTGATCAGCGGTCCCGAATGGGAGGCGTTGCCCCGGCGCGATCAGGAACGGGCGGTGCAGAGCCGGCGGGTGTTTGCACGAATGTCACCCGAAAACAAGGTGCAGATCGTCGAGACAATTCAGCGACTGGGTCACGTATGCGCCATGGTCGGCGACGGCGCCAACGACGCGGCGGCAATCCGCACCGCAACCGTCGGCATCGGCGTGGCTGCGCACGGCAGCGACCCGGCCCGCATTGCGGCGGACGTCATGCTGCTCGACGGGCGGATCCGCTCGCTGCTGGACGCCCTCGACGAAGGCAGGCAATTGTGGCGGCGCGTGCAGGCGGCAGTGGCCGTACTGCTCGGCGGCAACGCGGGCGAGGTTGCTTTCGCAATCGCAGGCACCGCGTTCACCGGCCGAACACCGCTGAATACCCGCCAATTGCTGCTGGTCAACATCCTCACCGATGCGCTGCCGGCCGCAGCTCTTGCGATCAGCCCGCCCAGTGCCGCACTGCGTCATACCGGTCGGGGCCCCGACCGAGCCGCATTGTGGCGGACGGTGGCGGTGCGCGGTGCGACGACCGCCTCCGCCGCGACAGCCGCATGGGTGTTGGCACGATTGACGGGCCGGCGGCGGCGAGCGTCGACGGTCGCGCTGGTGGCGTTGGTCGCGACGCAGTTGGGGCAGACGCTCATCGACTCGCGCAGCCCGCTGGTGGTCTGCACCGCGGCCGGCTCACTGTTGGCACTTGGCGCGCTGATCAGCACACCGGGAGTGAGTCAACTGCTCGGCAGCACGCCGCTGGGGCCGATCGGCTGGTCGCAGGCGTTGTCGACGGCCGCCGTCGCGACCGCCGTCGCCGCCGTCGCTCCGCGTCTGTTCGCCGCGCAGGATCAACAGCGGGATGATCAGTCGACGATCTCGATGACTCCAAAGCGCCACAGCACCGCGTACAACTCGCGCAACGGCACGGTCAGTACCTGCGTCAGCGCACCCGCCAACGGATCCGAGCCGACTCCTACACCATTTGTCATCACGCCAGACACGGTGCGGAAGTCAATCGTCGAACTCTCGAACACATCATGACCGGGAGGCAACAGATGGCCGAAAAATCGGCTACGAGCCACCGAAACGCCGTCGATCGGGTGGTGGCCGCGCACGGTTTCGCGGTTGACCTGCCGGTGGTAGGTCGGGTGCGCATCCCTCCGCCCGAGCATTTGGCATATTACGGTGTACTCGGCGCGCTGGCCGTGGCAGAAATCATCGAATGGCCCGTTGCGCTGGTCCTCGCGACCGGTCATTGGCTGGTGGAGAATCAGCACAATCGCCTCGCCCACGAGGTCGGCGAAGCCCTCGAAGAGGCTTGACCGAACGGCGGGCCGCTGTCCAGCCCTACGACGCCAGACCAGCGGGCCGCCACACTCCCCCGTCAGCGTCACCCGCGACATCTGCCAGCCCCGAGGGCAGGGGCGGGGGCGGGGGCGGCCATGAGCTCGACCTTCATAGTGTGTTCGGGCTGCGACTCGGAACGGGCGAGGGAGTTGGAGACGTCGAGCTCGCCCGAAGATGCCACTCATGGCCGGATCAACGTTACTGTGACAGTTGATTACCGGTCCTGCTCGGCGGCCCGCTTTTTTGCAGTGGTTTTGCCGGTCGTGCTGCGGCGAGGGCCGCGTCGGTGTCGGCGGTGGCCAGATCGGCGTTCATATGGGCTCCGGCCAGGGCTCCGGCCGCGGCGGATGCTCCGACCTGGGCACCGAGGTCGGTGGCGTTGCCGGCGACCCATACTCCCGGCACGGACGTGGTTCCCGCCATGCCGGTGACGAAGTGACGGCCCATGCCGTTGGGCAGGTCCTGCATCGGCAGTCCCAGGCCGGTCAGGCCGTCGGTGCGGGCATGCATAAGGGTGGCGACGGCGAGAACGCGGCGCGGGACTGCCTGCCCGTCCGTCAGTCGCACGCCCGTGATGTCGCCGCTGTCGGCGGACTCGACCGCGGCCACCGGGGTGTCCACCACCCGGATGCCGCGGGCGGCGAAGCGTGCGCGGGTGTCTTCGTCCAGATCTGTGCCGCGGGTGAAGTACACCAGGTCATCGGTGAGCTGCCGGAACAGCAGTGCGTGGTGGACGGAGGACGGGCTCACGGCCAGGACCCCGATGGCCGTATCGCGCACCTCCCAGCCGTGGCAGTACGGGCAGTGCACCACGCTGTGACCCCAGTGCTCGGCCAGCCCGCGGATGTCGGGTAGCACGTCACGCAGCCCGGTGGCGACCAGAAGTCGGCGGGCGTGCAGGGTGCCACCGTCGGCGAGGGTGATCGTGAAACGCAGATCGCCGTCGACGGTCGCGTCGGCCGGGCGGGCGGAGATCACCTCGCCTTGTACGATCCGTCCACCGTAACGGCGCACTTCGTCCCGGCCGGTGCGCAGTAATTCTGCTGGCGGGAGTCCGTCGAGGCCGAGCAGGCCGTGCACGCCGTCAGCAGCGGCGTTGCGTGGTGTGCCGCTGTCGATCACGACCACCGAGCGGCGGGATCGAGCGAGCATCAGGGCGCCGTTCAAGCCGGCGGCCCCGCCGCCGATCACCGCGGCATCGACGGTTTCGGTGGGCAAGTGGTCAGTCAGGTGCATGGATGCAGCCTTTCGTTCTGGAGGGCACGGGACCATTGATGGGGGGGCCTATCGGGCGTCGCATACGGCGCCGGCATGTCAGTTGCCGCTGTTGTCCTTGTCGAGCGGCACGAAGTTGGCGTATTCCTCGATCCTGGTGATGAGGTCACCGCCGAAGCGGAAATACACCGCTGCGTGCACTTCGCCGCGCATGCCGTTGGTCGTGGCCACGTGCACCACGTGCTGCTGCAGCACTGCGTCCCGGTCGGAGATCTGGCGGATGACCTCGTAGCGCATCGACTCGATCGACGGGATCTGTCGCTGCATGCTCGCGATGTTCTCGGCGATGGTCTGTTCGCCGTTGCCGTCGTTGTGCCAGACGGTGGCGGTGTCCGAACACATCGACCGCGCACTCGAGAAGTCCCTGTTCTCCAGGTTGCGAAGGTATCGGATCACCTTGTCCTCGTTGTCTCGATTCACGGTGTCACCTCTGTTGTTGATGGTCTTCGGGATGAGCGGATTCAGTGCTTGTCGTAGGCCAGTGCGCGTTCCCCCGCCTCGATGCGCACCGGCAGGTGATTGCCCGGGGGCGAGAGCGGGCAGGTGAATACCGACGGGGAGAAGTGGTGCTGAGAGAGAGTCGTCCGGTTGAAGTCGACCGGCACGGTGCTGCCGGGTTCGAGCAGCGGCAGCAGCAACCACCGGCCGATCTCCGGTGTGCTGTGTCCGTTGGTGTCGTCGGTGAAGATCACCAGCCGGCGACCGGGCAGGTCTTCCAGCACGGCAAGTTCGTATTCCTTGCCGCCGATGGTGACGACGAGATCGACCGGCGCCGGGAGGGAATCGGTGGTCCGCGGGACCGTTAGTCGTTCGACCTCGATGATGCGCCCAGGGGAAGCGGCTCGGTACTCGCCTTCGAGAACCCAGGCCGGATCGTACGGGTAGGCCACGATTTCGCTGAGTCCCGACCGGGATACGGCATCCTCGTCGATGACGATGAGGGCATAGGCCCCGTTCGCTCCCGATACCGAACCCCTACGCCCCGAGGGGAATTCCGGATTGCTGCCGGGACGGACGTCCACCGTCCCGTCGACGATCTCGCCCCCGATCACCACGCCGTCCGCGAGGGCGGCCGTCACCGTCAAACCGCCCGTGTCGGTGGTGCTCCATCGTCCCGGAACGTCCGGCATGATGTGTGGTTCGGGTCCGGAGATGATGCCCTTGGCGACGACTTTCACCTTCCCCTGCGGTCCGGCCATGTCTTCCCACCGGGCCTTGCGCCAGGCTTCGTAGTCGGAGGTGACGCCCCCGGCGTCGGAGTTGTTCCCTGGTACCACTTGCTCTTCGGCTTTTGCCTGATCGGTGGTCATGAGATCTCCTGGCTGCCATCGGCGGTAGGTTTCGGCGGTGCCGGAACAGCGTCGGCGGAGGATGGGGCGCTCCCTGGAGCCCCCGCGGTTGCGGCGCTGCGGGGCGGGGTGCGTTCGGGTCCTCGCACCAGGATGTAGACAAGGACGACCGCCAGCACGCCGGCGCCGACCCACATCGCCTGTTGCCAGCCGGTGACGAAGGACTGCTGGGCAGCGTGGATGACTGCTTGCGATTGGGGGCCGGCCGTATCCGCGGCCGCTACGGCATTGGCGATGCCTTGGCGGGCGGTGCCGGCGACATCGGCCGGGATTCCGTTGAGCCGGGGTTCGATGGCGCTGCGGTAGCCGACGGCCAGGATCGCTCCGAGCAGTGCGACACCGAGCGCGGTGCCCAGTTCCCTGGTGACGTCGTTCAGCGCGGACGCTACGCCCTGTCGTTCCCGCGGCAGGGAGCTGGTGATGGCTTCGGTAGCGGGTGTCATCGTTACACCCATGCCGAGTCCCATGGCGAGCATTCCGGGCAGGATCGAGAGGTAGCCACCGTCCACGGAGACGAGACCGGCCATCAGGGCCACGCCCGCGGCGCCCACGACGATCCCTACCACCATCGTCGAGCGGCTTCCGATGTGGGCGGCCACCCTCGGGGCCAGACCGGAGGCGACCATCATCACCAGCATTGTCGGCAGCAGCGCGAGGGTGGAGCGGAGACCGGACCAGCCGAGCACCGCCTGGAGATAGGGGAACACCACCACGAAGATTCCCGCCTGCACGCCGAAGATCACCAGCAGGGCCGCGGAGCCGCTGGCAAGCCCTCGATCGCGGAAGAGGCGGACGTCGAGAAGCGGAACTCGTCTACGCAGTTCCCACGTGAGGAAACCGGTGACGCCGACGACCGCGACGAGCATGCTCACCAGCGTCACCGGGGCGGTCCACCCTCGAACAGGTCCTTCGTCGAGGACGAGGATGAGGCCGACAACGGCGACCATCGACAACAATGAACCCACGGTGTCGAAATCGTGCTGTGCGTCCTCGCGGGAGTCGGGCACCGACCGCAGTGTCACGACGGTGGCCGCCACGACGAGCAGGATCGGCAGGACGAACAGCCACCGCCAACTCGCCACGTCGACCAGAGCGGCCGACAGGAACATTCCCAGGATGCCGCCACCACCAGCGACGCCGGTCCACACGCCGATCGCCCGGGAACGTTCCTCGTCCGGAAACGTCGACGTGATGACAGCCAGGGTCACCGGCATGATCATCGCGGCTCCGACACCGCTCGCGAGCCGTGTCGCCAGCAAAATCTCGGCTGTCGGCGCGAGACCCGCCGCGAGGTTCGCTATCCCGAACAGGGCTAAACCGGTAAGCAGCACCGGTTTCCGGCCCCACCGATCACCGATCGCACCGAGCGGCAGCAGCAGAGCCGCCAGGCTGACGGTGTAGACGTTGATAATCCAGATAACGGTGCTCAGTGACGCGCCGAACTCGAGCGCGATTTGCGGTTGAGCGACGTTCAGCCCGCTCACCGACGCGACTACCGCCATCAGGGCCAGGCACACACCGACCAGGACCGAACGTCGCCGACGTGGGTCGTCGAGTATCACCGGTGCGGCGCCCTGTCGTGGAGCGCGGTTTGTATGCACTATCTGTTCGGCCATCTACGTCCTCCGGATCCGTTCACCTCATGTCGGGAACCACGATGCGCCGCCGCCAGGCATATCGGCAAAGGATCTTGCCGAATGGCAAAATGTGGGAATGGACGAAACGATCGACCGAGTACTCGATGCCGTCGGGCCGAGGCTGAAGCAACTCCGGATGCGGCGTGAGGCCACACTGACCGCGTTGGCCGACCAAACCGGCATTTCGGCCAGCACCCTGTCCAGGCTCGAGGCGGGCCTGCGTCGCCCGACACTCGAGCAACTCCTGCCCCTCGCGCGCGCCTACGGGGTCACTCTCGACGAGCTCGTCGACGCACCACAAACGGGCGATCCGCGCATCAACCTGCGTCCGGTTGCCTGCCAGGACGGCTCGACGATCCTGCCCCTGACCCGCAGGCCGGGGGGCATCCAGGCCTACAAGTTCGTCCTGCCCACAGGGAACGACGACGAGGAACCCAGCCTGCGCACCCATGAGGGTTACGACTGGGTCTACGTGCTGAACGGAAGACTCCGCCTGGTCCTCGCCGAGCACGACCTCGTCCTCGGGCCAGGCGAGGCGGCGGAGTTCGACACCCGCACACCACACTGGTTCGGAGCCACCGGTTCAGGTCCCGTGGAGTTCCTCACCCTCGTCGGCAGACAAGGCGAGCGCGCACACGTCCGCATAGCACCCATATCGGTCACGACCGAGTAGCGGGCCGCGGTGGAGGAATTCAGTTTGGCGGGCAGTGCATCTGCGCAGGAACCGCTCACACGACCAGGACCCGGCGCCCGCGCGTGACCCGCAGCGCTGTCGATGTGCGCCGCCGCGGCCTCGGCGCGCGTCCACTCCTGCCTCGATGGCGGTGCCCGGCCTGGTTGACCGAAATCCGATCGGCCAACCGGAAACCGAGACCTACATCGTCCGGGCCTGGAGTCTGTAGTGCCCGTCGAACGCTCAGCCATCGTCACGGGTGCCGCGGCGCTCCCGCACTTCTCCGACCGCCTAGGCCATGACGCGCTGCACCCAGGCCGCACAGTTCAAAAGGGTTATGTCGTCGTCGGACGGTCGGGAAAGGAGGATGCCGGTGCGGGGCCCGGGCCGGACGGCAGGTGTGGGCAGGGTGATGCCGCAGCTGCCGAGGTAGCTGAGCACCATGGTGGTGCGCAGGACGGCGGTGTTGGCATTGTCGTACCAATTCGGGTCGGACTGAAGGTCGGCTGCGCTCCGTGGGATGCGGCGCACGGTGGGGCACAGGAGCGTGGCGTCACCGAGATCGGCGGCGAACTCGGCACGCAAGGCAGACATCGCGGCATAGACGGGGCCGATGGAATCGCTTGTATGCGTATTGTTTTCGAGTCTGCGCCGGGTCGCGGGTTCGATCGGCATCGTCGAGTCGAGCCGGTGGCGATGCAGTCGGAAGGCCTCGGCGCCGACGATCGTTCCGTTGTCGTCCATCAGGTTCTGGGCATTCGACAGCGCAGGCAGATGACGGATCTGAACGTCAGCGCCTGCCGCACGGAGTTCGGTGACCGCGCGGTCGAACTCATCGGATATCTCCGCCGCGACGTCTTCGGACCATTCGCCCGCGGGGACGACGAACCGCGGCGGTAGCCGGCGGATACGGCCGGGCCCGGTGGGGGCGAGCACACGATCGAGTGCGGCGAGGTCTTCGACGGTGGTCGCGAACACGCCGACGCTGTCGAGTGTCGCGGACAGCGGCGCGAAGTCATGGGGGCCATATCTACCTGGGCTGGCGCGGTATCCGACGATGCCGCACAGCGCCGCGGGCACGCGCACAGATCCGGAGGTGTCGGTTCCGACAGCCAGCGGAACGATCCCGCGAGCGACCGCGACCGCGGATCCGGAGGACGATCCGCCTGGGATCAACCCCGGGTCGACGGGGTTGACGGGCGTACCGAAGCAGAGGTTGATCCCGAGTCCCGAGAAGGCGAACTCGCTCAGATTGGTTTTGCCGATGGTGACAAGTCCGCTGTCGTGCACGCGACGCACGAGGTGGCTGTCCACGGCGGCGGGTTCATCGTGGAGGTGGCTGGCCGAGCCGCAGGTCGTGACGGTGCCTTGGACGTCGAACACGTCCTTCCACACGATGGGGACCCCGTCGAGTCTGCTGCGACGGGTGCCGCGCAGGGCGCGGCGGTCGCACGCCTCGGCCTGGTAGCGGGCACGGTCGCCGGTGACGGTAATCATCACTGCGGCCGAATCAGGTTGCCGGGCACGGTCGGCCGCGGCGGCAACCAGCTGCGCCGACGTAGTCTCGCCGTTCGCGAGGGCCTGCGCCATTGCGGTGGCGGTGGTCATGGGTAGGTACTCCCAGATGCTCGGGTCCGGAACGAATAGAGCACACGCTATCGCGCGGGCATCCGTGCGGATATGTGCGAACATCTACCTAATGCCCCCAAGAGTGTGTATATATCCATTCTCATTGGCCGCTGCAGTTCTGTTGACTGAGCGGCATGACAGCGTTGAGCTACCCGGAGCCGGTGACCATACCGGCCAGGCAGGCCCGATCGGTGACCTTGCGCAAAGGCGAGCGATTACAGATCACCGACGTCGCCGGCGGCCAAGTGGGCGATGTGTTCGCCTACAACGTCGATGACGTCACCGAGCATCACAGCGCCTCGCACACCCGCACCGACCTAAGCCGCCTGTTCCCCGAGTTGGGCGAATCCTTCGTGACCAACCGGCGGCGCCCTATCCTCACCTATCTGGCCGATACCTCCCCGGGTCGGCACGACATGTTGATCGCCGCCTGCGATCCGGAACGCTATGCGGCATACGGCGATCCGAACCACGCCAGCTGCGCAGACAATCTGCGGCAAGCGATGGCCGACCTCGGACACCCGGCCCTGCCGTTCATTCCGCAGCCGATCAACGTCTTCATGCGCATCCCCGTCGCCGCGGATGGGAAGCTGTCCTGGCTCGAGGCCGCCACCGCGCCCGGGGATTCGATCACCTTCCGCGCAAACATGGCCTGCATCGTCGTCGTCTCGTCCTGCCCGCAAGACCACAACGTCATCAACGGCGCCGGACCCACCCCGCTGGCCCTGACCATCCTGTCCCCGACCACCGAGGAGAACAACGATGACCACCACTGAACTCGAACTGGCCCATCCTGCGCTCGAGCCGTTCGGCCTCGGCTCGCTGAAGTTGCGCAACCGGTTCGCCGTCGCACCCATGACACGCATCTCCGCCGAACCCGACGGCACGCCGACCGCCCAGATGGCCGAGTACTACCGCGAGTACGCGGCGGGTGGATTCGGCTTGATCATCACCGAGGGCATCTACCCGGATGCCGCCCACAGTCAGGGCTATTTCAATCAGCCCGGCTTGGTGACCGACGGGCACATCGCCGGATGGCGTGCGGTGGTCGACGCCGTGCACGGTGCCGGGGGCCCGATCGTCGCGCAGTTGATGCACGCCGGAGCCATCTCGCAGGGCAACGCCTATGGCTTCGAGACCATCGGACCGTCGGCCGTCGCGCCGCGTGGGCAGATGATGGCCGACTACGGCGGCGTCGGCGGAGCGTGGAACGCGCCCCGGGAAATGACCGCGCGCGATATCGACGATGTCGTCACCGGATACGCCGCCGCTGCCGAGAACGCCCGGACCGCGGGTTTCGACGGCGTCGAGATTCATGCGGCCAACGGCTATCTGCTCGACCAGTTCCTCACCGACTACACCAATCAGCGCACCGACGATTACGGCGGCCCAGTGCAGAATCGGATCCGCCTGACCGTGCGCGTGCTGCGGGCCGTTCGTGATGCGCTCGGTGATTTCCCCGTCGGTGTGCGACTGTCGCAGACCAAGGTCAACGACTTCACCTACCGCTGGCCCGGCGCCGACGCCGACGCGCGGGTCGTCTTCGCGGCCCTGTCCGACGCGACCTACCTGCACATCGCCAGTGAGGGTCGGAATTTCATCGAGACCTCGCGTTTCCCGAGCGGCTCGACCATCACGCAGCTGGCCCGTGCGGTGTCCGGCCGCCCGGTCATCGCCAATGGGGGCATGCATGCGCTCCCCCAGGCCGCCGATGTCCTGACCGGCGGGCACGCCGACGTGCTGTCCCTTGGCCAGGGTGCGCTGGCGAATCCGGACCTGCCGCGCCGGGTCGAGACGGGGGCGCCGTTGGCTCCGTTCGACCATGAGATGCTGCATCCCATGGCCACTCTGGACAGTGCCGCGGCATGGCGCGCACGAACCGGCAAATGAGCGATCGCAACTGGACCCGCGGTGCCGCCGCCGTGGCGACACTCACCTTCGATGTCGACGCGGAGACGCCCATCCTCGCGGAAGGGCGCCACTACGCCGACCATCCCATGGTTATGTCACACCAGTCCTACGGCCCGGACGTCGGCGTGCCGCGAATCCTCGATCTGCTCGATGAAATGGCCATCCCCGCAACGTTCTTCGTGCCGGGCTGGGTGGCCGAGCAGCGTCCGGGCCTGGCCCGTTCGATCGTCGACCGCGGGCACGAGGTCGCGCACCACTCCTACAGTCACCGTGCGCCCACCTCGTTGCCACCTGGTGCCGAACGTGCGGATTTCGTCCGCGCACTGGATGTTTTCGCCGCACAGGGCATCGACATCGCCGGACATCGGGCGGCGATGTGGAGCGCCAGCCGCGAAACCATCGGTCTGGTCGCCGAATACGGGCTGACCTACGACTCATCGCTGATGGGTGACGACCGGCCGTACCTGGTCGACGGCACGCACGCGCCGGTGGTGGAGCTGCCGGTGCACTGGTCGCTCGATGATTGGGAGCAGTATGCCTATCTTCCCGAGCCGCGTATCGGCTCGGTCATCGAATCACCGGTCAAGGTCGAGCGGATGTGGCGCGCCGAACTCGACGGGATGCGACATTACGGCTGTTTGTTCAACGTGTGTATGCACCCGTTCCTCACCGGACGGCCGGGCCGGATGATGGCTCTGCGCAACCTCATCTCGTATGCCCAGGAGTGCGGGGATGTGACCTTCGCGCGCTGTCGCGACGTGGCGGCCCGGGCGCGCGAAGACGTGGGTACTCCGCATCGCCCACTGCCGAGCTACAAGGTGGATCCGGCGGTGTATCCGAACTGATTTCGCGTCTGCCGGTCACCGCGGAGCCGTGTGCGATGCGGTGCCCGGTCCGACGGTCTCGGCCGCCAAGGCCAGGAATAGGTCGACGGTGTCCTCGAGCCGATTAACATTGCGGCCGGTCAACTCGGTGATCCGAGCCATGCGGTTACGCAGGGTGTTGACGTGCACATGTAGTGCTGCGGCCGTCACACCCCATTGGCCGTCATGGAGGAGGAAGGTTCGCAGGGTGTGTTCGAGTTCAGTGTGTGCACGTGTGTCGTGCTCGCGGATGATGCCGAGCACCTGATCGGTGAACCGGTGCAGCACTTGTTCGTCGAGCAGGCCGAGCAGCATTCGGAAGGTAGCGATATCGGCGAAGGAGGCCGTGTCCCGGCCGTCCTGCCCGCGCAGCACTTGGCAGACTTCTCTGGCACGCACCAGCGGTTCCCGCAATGCGCTTGCGGCGGTAGCGATCTCGCCGAGCCCGATGACGATCCGTGCAGCAGGCACTCGTCTACCGACCTCCGCCGAGAGTTCGCGGGCGAAACGCGTCAGCTCCGCCGACGTGTGCTCCCACGGACAGACGGCCACCACGTCCCGGCTTCCCGCCGCGGTGAACACCGGTATGCCGTGCGTGGCGAAGAACGCGCCGACGGCGTCGGCGATGTCGTCGGGCGGCAGGTCGGGGTTGCCGGGCGGGGATACCGGCGCCAGCGCGAACACCCCCAGCGGTTGGTCCGACGGCACCCCGTACGCGCGCAGCCGCTGGCTCACCTCACCGCTGCGCCGCGGCCCGGAGAGGATCATCTCGAGCAGCTCGGCCGCGAAGCGCGCCTCGATGGCATGCACTGCCTGCTGTTTGGTGACCTCCAGGCTCAGGAATCGAGTCGCCTGGGCGAGAGCTTCCCGATCGGCCGCGGCCAGTTCGGTGGCCGGTTCCAGGCAGTACAGCCCGGCGTCGATCTCCCCCATCACGCCCTCGATGAGGTAGAGCGCGGACGGACCTGACTCCAGCAGATCGACCTCTATCGGCGGTGGTGTGCGGTTGAGCGCCGCGGCGGCGAGGCGGACCTGCTCCCCGGTCGGTTCGCAGCCGATACTGGCCAGGCAGCGCCCCTTGCGATCAACGACCAGCAGCGGCAGTTCCGTTTCACCACGCAGGATTTCGAGCACGCCCGCCGCGCCGCTGCCGCGCGACAGCGCAGTGGCCAACGCGTCCCCACGGCGCACGGTCGCGGTCAGTTCCGCCTGCAGCACCTCGTTCTGGATTCGGGCAGCGGCCCGAGTGAGCGCGGCGAACGGCACCCCGATGCACAGTTCTACCAGTGGCAGACCACGCGAAATGCACAGCGCGGCAAGCTCTTCGGGAAGGGCTGGGGTCTGCGCCGTCAACCCGAACACCAATCCGATGGCACCCGCCCGCGCGACCGCGTCGACGAACCGCTCCAACGAAACGTGCGGCAACCACAGGCCATTGGTCAGCACCAGCTCGCCGGGCCGGACGTATCGCGCCGGGTCGGGCAGTTCCGTGGTGTGCAGCCAGCGAATTTCCGCCGCCAGTCGTTCAGTGAGTTGCGGCGTCATCACCCGCAGCCCTAGCGCCGGATCGGCGACAAGTCGCCCAATGGTCAACATCTATAGAAATGTACACAGAAAACGGCTATCGATAGATGAATACACATTCCTATCTCGCGTCGAGCGGTGCTGTTATGAGATGAATCACTACCGAAAGAGGAAGTCATGTCATCCCCGCAACCGTCCGGCATCACAAGCACGGCGACCACCGACCCGGCTATCGGCGACACCGGCGTCCGGTTCGACGCTCACGGTGTACTACCCATTCCCGACCGGGAGCGGGACTGCTCTTCCTGGGAGCTGTTCTGGATCTGGTGTGGCGCGAATATCGCGCCCATCAACTGGGTGCTCGGCGCACTCGGAATCGCCCTCGGGCTGAGCCTGATCGAAACGCTGATCGTGGTCTCGGTCGGAAATCTTTTCGGCTGTGCGGTATTCGGCCTGTTCAATGTCATCGGCCACCGTACAGCCGTCAATCAGATGGTGCTCGGACGTTCGGCGTTCGGCATCACCGGAGCAGTGCTGCCGGCCCTCGTCCAAGGCCTGCTGACCATGGCGTGGGTGGGGGTCAACACCTGGGTCGTGCTCGATCTCGTGCTCGCCGTGCTGGAGCAGATCGGCATTCGGGGCGGCATGGAGCTGAAGGTCGTCGTCGCGGCGGTCATCATGGTGGTTCAGCTCGCGCTCGCGCTCTATGGGTTCTACGCGATCCGAACGTTCGAGAAGTACACGGTCCCGCTCACCATCGCGGTGATGGTGGCGATGACCGTGGTGGCGCTCGCCCGCACGCACCTCGACTGGACCGCCGCCCCAGCCGCGACACCGGGCGGGAAACTCACTGCGATAACGCAACTCGTCACAGCCATCGGTGTCGGCTGGGGCCTCACCTGGATCCCTTACGCGGCGGACTACAGCCGATTCGCCCGGCCGAAGCTGCGCGCCAGGACCGTGTTCTTCGCATCGTCGGCCGGTATGTATCTGCCCACCGTCTGGCTCGCCGCGCTCGGCGCCTGCCTGGCGAGCGCCGGCGGCAGCGCCGACCCGTCCACTCTCGTGGTCAGCACCTTCGGCACGCTCGCCGTCCCGGTACTGCTGCTGATCATGCACGGCCCGATCGCCACCAACATCCTCAATCTGTACTCGTGCTCGCTGGCCGCGCTGACCATCGGCATCCGCATCGCCCGATGGAAGATCACTCTGTTCGCCGGCGTGGTGGCATCGGCGGTACTGGCGGTATTCATCAACTCGTCGAGTTTCGCGCATGCCTTCGACAACTGGATGGTGTCGATCCTGATGTGGATCAGCCCGTGGATGTCCATCCTGCTCGTCGACTACTTCCTGGTTCGTCGCCGCATCCTCTCGATCCCGGATCTCTACCGCGACGGCACGACATCGATCTACCGGAAGTTCAATGCGTGCGGCCTGGTGAGCCTCGCCGTCGGACTGCTCGCCGGCTGGTCCTGGCAGTACGGCATGGTCCCCGCCATGCAGGGGCCGATAGCCGAAGCCTTGGGCAACACCGACTTCTCCTGGTTGTCCAGCAGCCTGGTAGCCGGTGGCGTCTACGGCGCCCTGACCGTCCTGGCCTCCACTCGCCGCACCGGCGCGTGAATCGCCAGCCGGACCCTGGCGGCCACAACCCGGTGCAGTACGCACCGCACGGGGACAGATTCCCGACCGGGAATTACGGAGCGGCCAGCATGCTCTCCGCCACGCTCAGCAGGATCTGCCGGTCCTGCTGGATCGGGGCCAGCACCCGCAATCCGTAGTACGTGCTCTGTATCTGGCGAGCCAGGGGCCGCGGCGTCGCGGTCCCTGGTCATCTCGCCACCGTGCTCGCCACTGCTCATGCCGGAGGCCGTGAACGCAGCAGCGATCCCGAGGTCATTGTCGACACTTTTCGCGGCGCCACCGTCGGCTCGCGTTGGAGTTGATTGCTACTGCTGCCGATCGGGCGTGCGCGGTTATGCGCTGATACCGGCGGTGAGAATGGCGGCCAGTTCTCGATAGGCCTCGGCATCGTCGAGGCCGGTGTGCGTGCGGACCGTGCCGCGCTGGATACGAACCATCATGGTGGCGGCAAGGTCGGCGGCGAAGGCTGCGTGGACATCCCGGAAGTCGCCGGCCTGCACGCCCTCGTCGATCAGTTCCTGCACACGACGGGCGGCGATTCGGGTGTTCTTCTCGTAGATCTCGCGCGCCGGTATGAACGCGTGCAGGTCGAACATGAACTGGGTCGACGCGGGGGCGAGCGCGGTGCCGACAGCCGCCAGGTAGGCGGCGACGCGCTCGCGCGCGGTGGGGATCGGCGCGATTGCCGCCTCCACATCCTCGGTGGCGCGCCGGAAGAAGTGGACAGTCGCGGCCCGGACCAGCTGTTCCTTACTGCCTGCGAGGGTGTAGAGCGTCGACTTGGAGCAGCGCAGGCGGGCGGCGATCTCGTCCAGGGTGAGGTGCGCGAACCCTTCGGTCAGGAACAACTCGACCAGGGCGTCGAACAGTTCGGTGCGTCTGCGGGTCGCGAAGCCGGCGCGCGTTGACTGATCCATGACGCCGAATAGTACTGAAGTTCCTCTTGTAGTACTGATCATCTGACAGTACTGTTCCCGGTAATCAAGTACTGTCTCTCGTAGTCGAGGTGATGTGTGGCCGTCGAACGTTTGCTGCCCAGCGAAGAAGCTCGTGATCTGATCCAGCTCACGCGGGAGATCGCCGACAAGATCCTTGCCCCGGTCGTCGACCAGCACGAACGCGACGAGACCTATCCCGAGGGAGTGTTCGCCACGCTCGGCGAAGCGGGCCTGCTGAGCCTGCCGTATCCGGAGGAGTGGGGCGGTGGCGGTCAGCCTTACGAGGTGTACCTACAGGTGCTCGAGGAGATCGCCGCACGGTGGGCCGCGGTGGCGGTGGCGGTGAGCGTGCACAGCCTGGCCTGCCATCCGCTGCTCGCGTTCGGGACCGACGAGCAGAAGCAGCGATGGCTCCCGGATATGTTGGGCGGCAACCTGATCGGCGCGTACAGCCTGTCCGAGCCGCAGGCCGGGTCCGATGCCGCCGCGATCGCGTGCCGGGCCACCGCGGTCGAGGGCGGCTATCGCGTGAACGGCACGAAGGCCTGGATCACGCACGGCGGCAGGGCGGACTTCTATAACTTGTTCGCGCGGTCGGGTGCGGGGTCGCGGGGCCTCACCTGCTTTCTCGTGCCGAATGACACCGCAGGGCTGAGCTTCGGCAAGCCGGAACAGAAGATGGGCCTGCACGCGGTGCCGACCACGACCGCTCACTACGACGACGCGCTCCTTCCCACCGAGCGCCGGATCGGCGCGGAGGGGCAAGGACTCCAAATCGCTCTCAGCGCATTGGATTCCGGCCGACTCGGCATCGCCGCGGTCGCCACCGGTCTGGCGCAGGCGGCCCTGGACGAGGCGGTCGCCTACGCCAAGGAGCGGACCACATTCGGTAAGCCGATCATCGACCACCAAGGTCTGGGTTTTCTGCTCGCCGATATGGCCGCGGCCGTGGATTCCGCGCGGGCGACCTACCTGGATGCCGCGCGTCGCCGCGACGCGGGGTTGCCGTATACGCGGCAAGCGAGTGTGGCCAAGCTGGTCGCCACCGATGCCGCGATGAAGGTGACCACCGATGCGGTGCAGGTGTTCGGCGGCTACGGCTACACCCGCGACTTCCGTGTCGAGCGGTACATGCGCGAAGCCAAGATCACCCAGATCTTCGAAGGCACCAACCAGATTCAGCGACTGGTGATCAGCCGGTCACTGGGCCGTTGACCACCTGTCGCGCGAGAGGTTTCACCGATGCGCACTTCCGTCGCGGCGCAACCGCGCTCGACCCGACAGCACACTGAAAACCGGAATGTGCGGCCCGGCTGACGACCAATGCGGCGACCGCCAACCCCGTTCGGCGGTGCGCCTCGGGCGACATGGCGGAACCGCGTCACCCCAGTCAGGACCTCCCCGAGGTCACCGCGGCGAGTGACCGGTCGTAGAGTTCGGCGATATCCGACCGGCCGCCACTGCGGACCCAGACAACACTTGCCGCGTCGACGCGTGCAAATACCGTGGCGATGATCGCACGGGCGCGCGGATCTTGATCCGAGCCGACGGCGATACCCAGCCGCCGCTCGATGACCGGCACCAGATTCGCCTGCCAACGCAGCCTTTTCGTCACATAGCCTGCGTGCAGCGACGGAGTGTCGAAGATCAGGGTGGACAAGCGCAGGACCTGATCAGGCGTGTGATTGTCGGTCATGATGGCGAGAAACCCGGCGCGCAGGGCATCCCAGGCGGAGACGTCGACGGGCTGGTCATCGACTGTCTGCCGGTGGCCACCGCGCTGGCCGCGCTGGATCGGCGGAACCCGCCGCCGAGTGTGATCTCCGGCTTCCGGAATCGGTTGATGGCAGCGGCGGCACGCCATCTGGCAACCCGGCGACAGCACCTCGCTGTCATCGATCGGATGACGGCGTCGAACTCCGCGTGATCGTCGCGAACACGAGCAATGCTGCGTCGCCACAGGAATGCGGCGCCGAGCAGCACACCCGCCTGATCGCGATCGTCACTGCACTCCGCGCGTTCGCGCCCGGGTTCGCCCGATGCGCTCCGCCGAAGAATGGCGCGGTGATCGCCAGCACGGCATGGCTACCGCGGTAGCCATGACCTCGATCAGGTGGTAGCCGACGTCCAGCGCCGCGACGCCAACAGTGTGGTCGGTGCGGCCGTGGAGATCCGCGGCGTCAACGCAGGGCAATACCTCCCCTATCAGGGGGATGCCGCCACGCTTGGAGTGCACCCTCACCGGATACTGCGGGAGAGGCTGGGCTGATGGGATCGCGCGCTACTTCCAGGCCGCGGAGCAGATTCGGCTCGGCATCTCAGCCGCCGCGGGCCGCGACGAACGGGGAGAGCTCAGCTGGGTACTGTCGTTGCACACCG
The DNA here is from genome assembly GCF_040609795.1 of Nocardia sp. NPDC004604. Classification (NCBI taxonomy): domain Bacteria; kingdom Bacillati; phylum Actinomycetota; class Actinomycetes; order Mycobacteriales; family Nocardiaceae; genus Nocardia; species Nocardia sp. NPDC004604. Next base: position 52,266 of record NZ_JBEXLC010000008.1, on the reverse strand, counting down.
AACCGCTTGTCCCGGAACAGATTTCACTGGAACATGACGACGACGAAAAACTGACCATCCAGCAGTACTCGTTGGACAACCTCCTGACCGCACCTGGTCGGCCAGTGCCGCACCAAGTGCCATTCTGCTCACCGTCGCAGCCAGCTGTGATGTCAACCGGGCACCGGCGCGACCATCTCCAGTCCCAGTGCGGCGGCGCACCGCAGGCGCTGCAGTGCGGTCGTACCGACCCGCCAACGCCGGCAGCTTTATAGCACGGCATGGGAGCGACGGCCAGGACGGCATCGGGTCGTGGATGTGTCGCGCTGGGGCGTGGCGCGACACCCCGCCTGGTACGACGCCGGATCGCCGTCATACCAGCGGGTCCCCTGGCGCGTCGTCGGCTCGAGGTCGCGCGGTGCCGGGATCGAAGGTCTGCGACGAGATCGGTTCCGCCGCACGCCGATACGTGGCACCGTCGAAGAAATCAACCGAATTTGATCATCGAATTCTTATGTGGGATGAAGATCAAATTGTGTTACATCGGCAGAATCTGCCGTTTGCCCATTGTTAACGGTGACTATCCGCACAAAAAATAAAAGTGGACTTGCAGATCTCTTTCTCATAACATTCGTGGTGCGCGCCGTGATGGCGTCGTTATCCATCTGTGAAAGGAAACTCCGTACATGGTCTCTCGCAAGGTCCTTGCCGCCGCCGCGACCGTCTCTGCCGCCGCCCTGTTCTTCGGCCCGGCCGCGATGGCGTCCGCCGCTACCCCCGCTGCTACCCCCGTCGCTACGTCTGCCGGCACCGGCTCCGCGGGCCTGGGCTCGGGTTCGGCCGATGGTGGCTCGTCCACGGGTTCGGCCGGCTCGTCCTCCGGCTCCGCCATGCTCGACTCCGGCAGCTCGGCCATCAACAACGGCACCTCCGCCGTCCTCAACATCATCAATTCGATCACCGGTATCCGGGACCTGACCCAGCCCAAGGCCGCGTCCTGATTCGGTCTCGGTAGATCACCGCTTCCGTCCGTATTGCCCCTCGGGGCCGGATTTCTTTTGTGCCGCTACGCTAAGTATCGGCTAGTACGGGCTATTGCAGTAAGTTTGCCATGATCGAATTGATCATTCGCCATGTCGAGTAGCCACGGCGGGTGAACTATACCGATTCCGTTTGCCTGCCAACGAGATAGCCCTCCGCACTCTGCGTGCGGGGGCTTCCTTGAACACCGGGTTTCGTGCCGTTCGAAGAACTCGCCGGACGGCGCGAAATTTCCGGGTAGATCGAAACGCAACCCGTCGTGGCGGCAGTGCCGCGGGACGCGCGACCCTCTCAGTGGCGCCTGCCGCGGCGACCGCCTGCTGGGTTGACCGTGCCCAGTCCGCCGGTCGGCAGTAGGGATGCGCGCGGACCGGGCGCTCTCGACATGCCCGATATTGATTGTGCTGTGTGTCGAGCAGCGAGGATGTCAATCTCGCTTCCGGAGTGCATCGCGTCGTGCCAGGGTCGCTGCGATGCCGTCCGCTGCTGCGCGCACCGACGCCGCGTGCTGCTGCGGGCGGAAGCGGGTTACCGGACCGGTGACGCTGACTGCTGCGAGCACCCGCTCATCGGCGTCGAGCACCGGCGCGGCGATGCACACAATTCCCACTGCGGACTCCTCGAACTCGAAGGCGATCCCGCTCTCGACCACGTTATCGAGCTGTTTACGGAGCGTCCCTCGTGCAGTGATCGTCCGCGGCGCCAGTCGCGGCAGCGGTTCCGCAAGGACCGCCTGCCGCACCTCCGCGGGAGCGTGGGCCAGCAGCGCCTTGCCAATGGCGGTGGCGTGCAAGGGCATCCGGCCGCCCAGTCGGGAGGGCGAGCGCACCTGCCGGTGGCCACCTATCTTCGCGACGTACACCACCTCGTGGCTCTCCAGGAGCCCCAGGTGCACCAACTCATGGGTGCGTTCGTAGAGGTCCTCGAGGAAGGGTGTGGCCACCTCGATCAGGCCTCGCTCGACCGAGGCCCGCATGCCGAGTTCGAAAAGATGACCGCCCAGATGATAGGCACCCCCGATCCGATCCAGCAGGCGTGTCGACTCGAGATCGCCCAATATGCGGTGCAGCGTTGCCTTGGGCAGCCGTGTACGCCGTTGCAACTCGGCGAAACCGACTCCCTGGTCCTCGACCTCGAACGCGTGCAGTACCGACATCACCTTGCCCAGCACTGTGTCCGCATCCGGCTCGGCACGCCTTGCGGAGTCAGGCACTTCATGCCTCTCGATCAGCAGACCACCAGTATCTCAGTCACGCCTTCCTGCGAGGTGGTCGGGAAGGTTTCCGGCCGCGATCCCTCGTCGACGGCGAAGCTCACGAACCCTATGAGGTCCGGGCGGCAGTCAGGTCCAGGGCGATGTCGATGATCATGTCTTCCTGTCCGCCGACGAGCCCGCGCCTGCCGACCTCGAGCAGGATGTCACGCACGTCGATGCTGTACCGGTCGGAGGCGGCCTCCGCATGACGCAGAAAACTGGAATAGACGCCCGCATAGCCGAGTGTGAGGGTCTCGCGGTCCACGCGGACCGGCCGGTCCTGCAATGGTCGAACGAGGTCGTCGGCAGCGTCTTGAAGCGCGAAGAGGTCACATCCGTGCTTCCAGCCGTACAGGTCGGCGACGGCGACGAGAGGTTCGATGGGACAGTTGCCGGCGCCAGCGCCGTGGCCGGCCAGCGATGCATCGACCCGGGTCACTCCTTCCTCCACCGCCACAACGGAGTTGGCAACCGACAGCGACAGGTTCTCATGCGCGTGAATGCCGATCTCCGTAGTCGGGCTGAGCGCATCGCGATAGGCGCGAACGCGCTCGCGGACCCCGTCCATCGTCAGCCGTCCCCCGGAGTCGGTGACGTACACGCAGTGTGCGCCATAGGACTCCATGAGTGCCGCCTGCGTCGCCAGCTCGTCGGCGGGGGCCATGTGGCTCATCATCAGGAAGCCGGATACATCCATGCCGAGCTCGCGGGCCGTGGCGATGTGCTGCGCGGAGACATCGGCCTCGGTGCAGTGCGTGGCCACGCGGACGGAGCGGACGCCGAGGGAGTACGCCTGCTTCAGGTCATCGATGGTGCCGATTCCCGGCAATAGCAACGTGGTCAAGCGAGCGTGCTCGATATTGGCTGCGGCGGCTTCGATCCACTCCCAGTCGGTGTTGGACCCGGGGCCGTAGTTCAGGGAGCCGCCGGCCAGGCCATCACCGTGCGCGACCTCGATGCCATCGACACCGGCGGCATCCAGCGCGGCCACGATCGCGGCGACATTCTCCGGCGTGATGCGGTGCCGGACGGCATGCATGCCGTCGCGCAGCGTCACGTCCTGAATGAACAGGTTGGCGGTCATCGGCTTTCTTCCTTCCGCCGGGCGATGCGCTCGGCCATCTGCACGGCGGCAGAGGTCATGATGTCGAGGTTTCCGGCGTAAGCCGGCAGGTAGTGGGCAGCGCCCTCGACCTCGAGGAACACCGACACCTGATGGGTGGGCACGGTGTCGGTGCCCTCGCGCAGCAATGTGCGCACTGGTTGGCCATCCGGGATCGGACTGATCTGGACCGCCTGCTTGAGCCGGTACCCGGGCACATAGGCGGCCACGTCGCGGACCATCTTCTGCACCGATGCGGTGATCTCGGCATGGACCGCCGCGTCGGGCGCCTGCACGAGGCACAAGACGGTGTCGCGCATGATCAACGGGGGCTCGGCGGGGTTGAGGATGATGACGGCCTTACCGCGCTCCGCTCCCCCGACGCTGGTGATGGCATGCGAAGTTGTCTCGGTGAACTCGTCGATATTGGCGCGCGTGCCCGGGCCTGCCGACTTCGATGCGATGGACGCCACGATCTCCGCGTATGCAACCGGCACCACCCGCGCGACAGCCGCCACGACCGGGATCGTCGCCTGACCACCGCAGGTGACCATGTTCACGTTCGTGGCGTCGATGTGCTCCTCGATGTTGACCGCCGGAACCACGAACGGTCCGATCGCCGCCGGGGTGAGGTCGATGAGTCGCTTGCCGTACGGCGCCAGTTCGGCCGCGTTGGCCTCGTGCGCCTTGGCGGACGTCGCGTCGAAGACGATCTCGATGTCGTCGAATCCCGCCATGTCGATCAGGCCGTTGACACCGTCGGCCGTGATGGGTACTCCGAAGCGAGCCGCGCGTGCCAGGCCGTCGGAGTCCGGGTCGATGCCCACCATGGCGCCCATCTCCAGGTGCTTCGAGTGCCGCAGCACCTTGATCATCAGGTCGGTGCCGATATTCCCGGATCCGATGACGGCGACCTTGGTCTTGCCGGCGTGATTCATGCTGCGTCTCCTGCGTAGATGCTGGTGGCCTGGCTGGGGGTTGCGCCATCCGCGAAGCTGGCCTGGACCACGCCCAAGCCGCTGATCTCGGCAATGACGTGATCGCCGGTGACTACCGGCGCCATCGGGCCCAGCGCGCCCGAGAGGATGATCTGGCCGGCCCGCAGCGGATCGCCGAATTCTCGGGCGGTCCGGGCGAGCCACCGCAGGGCTTCGAGCGGGTCGCCGAGGCAGGCGGAACCGGTGCCGGTGGACACTTCACGACCGTTGATCCGCATACTCATGGTGACGTCGACCGGTTGGAACTCGTTCAGGTCGCGGCGTGCACTGCCGATCACGAAGAGGCCGCTCGACGCGTTGTCGGCGACAGTGTCCCCATAAGTGATGTCCCACCCGGCGATGCGGCTGTCGACGATCTCCAGGGCGGGCGCGGCGTATGCGACCGCACGACGTACCGACTCGATATCGAGCGGTCCGTCGTCCAGGTCCTTGCCCAGGACGAAGGCGACCTCCGCCTCGACCTTGGGCTGGAGCAGCCGGTCCATTGTCACGACCTGCTCCTCCGAACATTGCATGTCGGCGAAGAGGACACCGAAGTCCGGCCGGTCGACGCCGAGCTGGGCCTGGACTGCCGGTGAGGTGAGCCCGATCTTCCGACCGATGATGGTGGCGCCGACGTCGAGCCGGGCGGCGGTCAGGCGCTCCTGGACGGTATAGGCGGCGCCGACGTCGGTGCTGCCGATCAGGTCACGGACCGGCGCACATGGCTGCCGCTCGGCTGCTGCCTGGATGAGGCGTGCCGCGGCCGCCTCGACAACGTCGGGCCCAGATCCCAGGCTGTTATTCACGAAGGACATGGGACATACCGTGACCTATCGATATGCAGCGTGGCGACGGTTGAGTTCCGGTGAGCCGAACTCGACCACAGGTCGCCCACCGCGCAGCCGACGAAGTCGTTCCTGATTTCCGCGGCGAGACTTCGCGTTTCCCGAGATGTACACCGGACGGCGCACGGGGCGTCGATGATCCCGGCCGATATCGAGCAGTACGAGCGACATCCGAGGACCAGTCTCGATGCATCCGAATGTGGCGTCACACTCGGAATGAAGCTGCAGCTCTTCGCGATTCGGTACATTCCGGCAATGCGCCGCATCGCACGAATCGGACGCTGGAACTTCTGATTCGAGCCGCTGATCGAAGCGCGATCGACAGTGTGTGGGGCGTAGACGAGCGCACCTCGAGTCGAAGTGTTGTAGATCTCGGAGACGATGACGGTCGGTCGCTACACCACTGCCCCGTCGAGAGTCCGCCACTGCCCGTCCAGGGCACGGTTGGCGATCAGCGCGTCCGAGTCGAGTTCGGCTGGATCTCGAACCGGTAGGCATGGGCGACTGCCAGGCAGATAAGCTCGGCATCGGTCAGCTTCTGTCGGCCCGGCAGCCGCGCGGCATGCGACACCATGAGTGCAGATTTCACGTTTCGCGCGCCAGAACCAATTCGATCTAGCAAACTGCTGGATGCGCACAGAGCGGGGGCGCACCTGCGGTTTCTACAGCGACTTCCGCATTCCCCTATACATAGTTAACCGACTGTGCGTAAACTGTAACCAAGCTGATATCAAAAAGACGGCTGGGAAGGTCGGCAGCCCTGTAGGCGCTAGGTCGAAACGACCACACGTCCCGCAAGTTGCCCATGAGGTCGGCGAGCAGAGGTCCGTAACCGGCTCGCGATCTGCAGGCTTACCCTCTCGTCATCATATTGATGATCGACCCCCGCGGCACTGCGGCGGACAGCAATAACGAGACGGCAGCCGCGATTGCGTGATGTTGCCGAACAGCTGAGCGTTTCCACAACACCAGAACTGCTGCATAGGCGAGCCTCAGCGGCTCTTGCTTCCCGGGTCCGCGCTACCCGACCACGTTGCCGGAACCCGATCCCTTGTCCGAGAAATCGATTCACAAGATCACTTCAGCCACAAAGGAGCTGCAATGCACAAGAAGGTCGAAGACGCACTACATCAAGATTTCAATCGCTGGAGCGAACTGGTCGACCGCGCCGCACACGCGGATAACGAATTCGAAAGGGAGAAACCCGCCTTGGCTGCGGCAGAGCTGGCAATGAAGTGGATCCGCACCGCTGCAGAAGACTGGAGAACACTGCACGACCAATGGTGCGAAAGAATCGACCGGACGCGAGCAAGTGCGAAGTCCGAATACGCTGTGCTTTGAGCCGAATCGACCTGCGCATGTGAACGGTCGAGGGCATCACGAATACGAGCGGTCCTGTACCGGCGACGTTCTCGGATCGCCTGGTCACCGATGAACTGATGGCGATGTCGCGGCCGCGATCGCGGTCAGCTCGACCACCTCGCTGGCGGTTGCGACGGCGAACCAGTGCCGCACCGGTTTCCGGCCGCGAGGGACGATAGGTGCCGATTCCCATAACGGCATCGCGGACAGCAATGCAGGTCGCAGCACCGTCGCTGAACCGCTTCCAGCAGATCCGACCCAGCCATCGGCAATTGCGGGTCGGGCGAGTGAGTATTTCGGGTAGAGGCGTGCCGTGGTCATGTACCCGGTCGTGCTCGATATAGCGCAGGACGGGGGCCGCGGCGACGATCGCACCGATTCGCCACGGGCCAGCGTGACCCGTTGTAGGGCGTTGAATGTGGTTTTGAGCAGGGAATTTCCGCGCTCGCCTACGACGCCTTCTCCGTTGTGAGGGAATTTGGTGAAAGTCCGGGACCATCCCGAAGCCGTGAGCAGGAACGACCGCCGTCATCGGCAGTGAACCCGTATGCGTTCGGGAAGCGACGGCCAGTAGGTCGACCCCGGTGCTCGGGGGTGGTATCCGTGAGTCCGAAGATCTGCCCGTTGCGCCGCTTGTGCCGTGTCCAGCGGTCGACGCCTCGTGGATTGGGCCTCGCCGATCAGCCCAGTCGATTTCGGCCTCGGGTCACCACTGCATTTCATCGCTTCGCGCGAAGCGGCATTGATATTCGCACGGGAGTCGACTGCAAACGGGTGGGCCCGGGCAGCGACGATCGATGATCGAGTGGAAGAAAGCTATCCGTCGATGCCGTGCCAAGACCTGTACAGCTCACCGAGCGGACCGGATGTGTAGGCGTGACGAATTGCTTACCGACACGAGGTTCAAAGGAAGATCATGCAGGTGGTAGTGCCGTGTGCGACGAGCTTGCCGTTCTCGTCGATGGCCTTGCTCTCGGCGGTGGCCACCGTGCGCCCGACGTGGATCACCCTGCCCTCAGCGGTGATTCGACCGGCGTCGAGCGCCACGGCGCGGATGTAGTTCACCTTCAGCTCCAGGGTGGTGTAGCGGGCGCCGGCCGGAAGGGTGGTGTGCACCGCGAACGCCATGACCGAGTCGAGCAGGTCGAGACCGCGACGGGCCGGACCAGCGCGTCGGTCCGGCTTCGGATCACCGGTTCGGGATCGTCGCGCCATTCCAAGCCTCCGGCTCCATCACGTCGTGCAGGACGATTCCGCAGCAGGAGTGAACGGCCTCGTTGATCTCCGGGCGTGCGCCGAGGGAGGTGATCACAATCGGCACTTGATGTTTCACGATCACCTCTATGTCGTGGTCGAGGCGGTCGTTGGTGCGGTGGATGATCTGGTTGACGGCGAACGGCGCCACCGTGGCATGTGGATTGGCGGCCGCATGCGAAGCGTCTTCTTCGGTGATGCGGTCAGCCAGTTCGCCAACTGTATGGCAGGGCGGGCGTTCAGAGCCGGGAAGGAACCGATCACTCCAGCCTGGCACTGAGCGATCACCAGCTCGGGTAGCGCTTCTCGATCACACCCCGAGGGAACGTGCATCGCGGTCGACGCACTCCCAGAAGTTCACCTCAGGGGGCGGCGGGCGGCGTAGTGCTCGGCGACCGCCGAATCGATGCATGGCGAACAGCATCGATGGCAGGCGGTCGTCGGCCATCACGACGAGCCGAGTCGGTGCGGTGTGAAATTCGCGCCGGACCAACTCCCGAACTTTCTCTCAGCCGCGCACTTCCTGTACGAATTCCGCGATGGCGGAGCCGATCGCATCAGGGCTGTCTTCTTGGATGAAATGTGATCCGGGAACGGTGATTTCGCGCTGGTTGGGCCAGGTGCGACAGAATTCGCGTTGGGCGCCGGTGAGGATGGATCCCGGTTCCGCGTTGACGAACAGCTTCGGGACGTCGCTTGTGCTCAGCCATTTTCCGTAGTTCTCGACTACTTCGACGATATCTTTCGGCTCTCCGTCGATCGGTATTTGGCGAGGCCAGCTCAGAGTGGGACGACGGTCCTCGCCCGGCGACGCGAAGGGCCGCCGATATTCGGCGAGCTCCGCGTCGTTCAGTGACCGCAGCACCGACCCTGGGAGGACCTTCTCGACGAATATGTTCTTCTCCAGAACCATTCCCTCACCGGCAGGCGACCGGAATCCCTGGAACACACCTCGCGCGCGCTCCGGCCACTGTTCCCACGTGACCGGCATGACGATGCTTTCCATGTAGACGATTGCCCGGACGCGGTCGCGGTGCTGATCGGCCCAATCGAATCCCAGGGCCGACCCCCAGTCGTGGAGGACCAGCACGAAATTGTCGCCGAGGTCGAGCGCATCCCACAGCCCGAAGAGATAGTCACGGTGCTCGGCGTAGGCATATCGGTCGGGACCGGACTCCGGGAGCTTGTCGGAATCACCCATACCGATGAGATCACAGGCGACCAACCGCCCCAGCCCTGCACAGTGCGGCATGACATTGCGCCACAAATACGACGATGTCGGGTTGCCATGTTGGAAGACAATGGCGTCGCCCTCCCCCTCATCGATATAGGCCATGCGTTGCCCGCGAATATCCGAGAACTTCTTCGAAGCGAAAGGCTCTGTGCTGTACGACATCATTCTCCTCGATGAGCAGTTCGATGTGCTCGGGATCTCGCATTGCGGCTTCCGGGGCGGTTCAGCGTGATCCAGGCTGTGTGGTCATTCGAAACGGCAGTTCTGGTAATTCATGCCTCCGCCTCATGTTCGCGCTCGGCGCGTTCATCGACGGCAGCGCCCATCTGCGCCACCGTATTCCGGCACACCCGAAGAATCCGCGACGAGAAGGACTCGGATTCCACCGCTCGCGACAGCACCAGACCGCCGATGCACAGGGCCAGGGTCGCGATCGCTTCGTCATAGAGTTCGTGTTCCTGCGTCTCGTCCACTGGTCGTCCCCCCATCGCGTTGAGGGTCTTGCGCAGTTCCTCCTCGTAGGCGGCACGGAACTCGGCGGGCAAGCGCGCGGCATCGGATCCGATCGCCGAGAACGCACACGAATCGGCGCGATCGTCGCGATGGGTTCGGTTGAGGTAGCCACGGGCGAGGCGGGCCGCGCGTGCGCCCCAGGAAGCGTCCGGCTTCTTGCCGATCCAGCGCGGCCGGCTTTCGGCAAGCCCGTGCCGGAAGGCTGCGATGGCCAGTTCGTCTTTGCTGGCGAAGTGCGAGTAGAAGGCCCCGTGCGTCAGTCCCGCATCCTGCATGACCTTGCCGATGGCGCCGCCGTCGGGACCGTCCGCCCGCAGCCGAGCGGCGCCCGCATCGAGGATGCGCGTCAACGACTCTCGTTTCTGTCGCGCTCGCTGTCCCTCCTCAGGGGTCGAATTTCGCATGTCGACCATCATGCGAATTACAATCTCGCATGATTTCCATCATGTCAATCCGCCCCACCGGGCGACGGCAATTGCTCGATCGCTTTCGACGATCCGACTGGTCCGCGGCCGCGAAACGCCGCCGACCAGATCGTTCGATGACGGCCGCGACGGTGCGAAACCAACCGTCGCGCGCGGTGCGGGCTGAAAGCAGCCCGGGGCCAGCCACGTATGCGCCCCGGATGCGCTGCACGAGCTGATTCCCAGACAAGTTCGGCTGGGCATTCGAAGCTGTTGTTGGCTCGGCCAATGTGCTCGAGACCGCGTACGCCGTCACCGGTCGTGGTGGTGGTGGTGGCACCGTGTCGGCCGGACTGCCACGTCCCTCGGCGACCGTGCAGCTGTCACCGCTCAGCATCGAGGGGCGCATCCTCGGGTCCTGCATGGGCACGGCACAGCCTGCTGTGGACATTCCGACGGTGCTCAGAAAGGCCCTGGTGAGGAGTCGCGCGCCGACCGAAACGTACGGCGAAACAGCGTGGCCCCGGACTGCGGGGTTACCAGGCCGGCCAAGCCGCGGGGAGAGGACGAAGGGCCTCGATATAAAGGTCTTCGTGATCGGTCGCCTTCGACGGGGACCGAGCAGGCTTAGTGTTATGGATACCGTCCAGCATGCTGCCCTTCGGGTCCGCGCAGGCTGTTCGGCGTGCGGATGCGATGTCCGCTGGTCGCAACGAGATTCGACCCATATCGCGGTCAGCGTCGAGTTTCCGGAACTGACGTGCGCCTGGTCATCGCGTGCGGCGATCGACGGTCTGGAAGACAAGATCCGCGCGACACTCGCGGCGGAACCGAGCCGGACCGAAGCGGTCTGAGGAAGCACGAGCGTAGCGGTACGACGGACACCCGGCGAAGACGAAGGCAGCAGGCAATGGGCCCCCGCGAATCCCACATGTCGCAATCGGACCTGTTCTCGTGGAACATGGAGCGGGATCCGATCCTGCGTTCGACCATCGTCTCGGTTCTGATCCTCGATACCGATCCGGACTGGGATCACTTGGTGGAGACGATCGATCGCGGCACCCGCCTCGTACCGAGGTTGCGGCATCGGCTGGTCGCCGCGCCGCTCGGTCTCGCCCCGCCCAGGTGGACGGTCGATCCGGGTTTCGACCTGTCCTGGCACCTGCGACGGGTTGCGCTGCCGGAACCGGCGACCATGTCCGAGGTACTCGAATTCGCGCGCACCGAGGCGATGACCGCCTTCGATCCGGCTCGTGCGCTGTGGCGCTCGACATTGCTCAGCGGTTTGTCGGGTGGAAGATGCGCGCTGGTGATGACAGTGCACCACAGCCTCACCGACGGTATCGGCGGCATTCAGATCGCCGCAGCGCTATTCGATTTCGATCGTGCGGGCACCGATCGCGGTCATCCGCCCGAGCCGCCGGACGACGGTGACGGCGAGCTGCGCGATGTCGTGGCATGGAACTGGGCGGTCGGCTCGGATCTGCTTCGCGACGGCATCCGGGCGACACCGCAAACCATGTGGCGAGCTGTCACTCATCCCGCTCGGACGGTACGCGACACCGCCGCACTTGCGACGTCGGTGGTCCGCCTTGCCAAGCCCGTCACCGCCACGCTGTCGCCGGTGATGACCGAACGCAGTCTCGGTCGCGGACTGGCGGTGCTGGATGCACCCCTCGAGCAAATGCGCCGCGCCGCGCGTGCTGTGGGCTGCACGATGAACGATGCCTTTCTGACCGCGGTGGTCATCGGACTGCGCAGGTATCACGACCGGCACGGGGCGAAGGTCGACCAGCTGCGGCTCACCATGCCGATCAGTCTTCGGACGGCCGATGATCCGCTCGGCGGCAACCGGATCACGCTCACTCGTTTCGCGTTGCCGGTCGACATCGCCGAGACCGAAGACTTGATGCGCGCCGTGGACGCCGCCGTCGGCAGTTGGCGCCGCGAACCGGCCATACCGCTGTCCGGTGCTATCGCGGCGGCGTTCAACCGGTTGCCGGTCGGAGTGGTCACCGGGATGCTCAAGCATGTCGACTTTGTCGCCTCCAACGTCCCGGGTTCCCCGGTGCCCCTCTATATCGCCGGTGCGCGCATCGACCGCATGTACGCGTTCGGCCCAACCATCGGCACGGCCGTCAACGTGACATTGACATCACATGTCGGAACCTGTTATGTCGCGATCAACGCGGACTCCGCTGCGATCCCCGACCTCGCGACCTTCACCGAATGCCTCGCCGCAGGCTTCGCTACCGTGCTCCGCCTCGGCGGTGAGTGCCCACCGCAAGCCGCTACCGATGCCACGGCCGAAGCATCTCGATCGACACCGGTCTGATCGGTTGCTCCTAATCGCGGCCATCAAGGCAGTGGCACCGAGGTACCCAGCAGGTGGACCGGATCGCGGCGCTCACACGCATCTGCCTGGCGTTCCGACCGGTGTGACGCCACCGCAGGTCGCTTCGGCGCCCGGCCGCCCCGAGCGCAGCGGCCGTCTGCTCGTGGCGTCTGCCGACGCGAGTGGTGACCTTCGGCCCTCGTTGCACCGACATCCGCTCACCAGACTCGACAGCGTAGAAATCTGCGATCCGCAGGGGGCCTCATGAAGCCTGGCGACACGGTGGTAATCGACCGCGCGGGCCTGGACCGCCTCGTTGAAGTCCTGCACGAGGAGGAGTATCGGGTCATCGGTCCGCAGGAGCACGACGGTGCGATCGTGCTGGACGATCTCGCGTCCGGAGCGCAGCTGCCCGCCGGGTGGAGCGTGGATACCGAGCCCGGACGGTATCGGCTGCGGCGCCGCGATGATGCCGCCGTGTTCGCGCATTCGGCCGGGCCCGGCTCGTGGAAACAGTTCCTGCATCCGCCACACCGCAAGGTGTGGGAGATGGGGCCCGACCTGAACGAGCAACGTGCCGAAGACTCCGCACAACGGTTTGCGTTTGTCGGCGTGCGCGGGTGTGATCTCGCCGCGATCGCGATCCTGGGCCGCGTACTCGGCGGTGGGACATATCCCGACACCGGATACACCGGTCGCCGCGCGGGCCTGTTCGTGGTTGCGGTGAACTGCACCGAGCCGGGCGGTGTCTGCTTCTGTGTCTCGGTGGGCACCGGGCCCGGCGTGTCCAACGGATATGACCTCGCGCTCACCGAAATCATCGACGCCGTCGGGCATCGATTCCTGGTCGACATCGGCACCGAGACCGGTGCAGATGTGCTCGCGCACCTCACCACTGGTGCCGCCGAAACCGCTGACGTCACCACCGCCCGGACCGCGGTCGACGCTGCTGCCGGACGGATGGGCCGGTCGATGCCGGACGCCGACCTGCCCACCGTGCTTCGCGAATCCCACGACTCGCCGCAGTGGCAGGACGTGGCGTCTCGGTGCCTCACCTGTGGCAACTGCACGATGGTGTGCCCCACCTGTTTCTGTACCTCCGCCGAGGACGTCACCGATTTGACCGGCGATCACGCCGAGCGCTGGGAACGCTGGGTGTCCTGCTTCGAACTGGATTTCTCCTATCAGCACGGCGGCAGTGTCCGGCAGTCCGGCGAGAGCCGATACCGGCAGTGGCTCACCCACAAGCTCGGCACCTGGCACGACCAGTTCGGCAGCTCCGGCTGCGTGGGCTGTGGACGCTGTATCGCCTGGTGCCCGGCCGGGATCGACATCACCGCTGAAATGGCCGCGCTCGCCGAAGGGGGCCGCCAGTGACCGCAGTTGACGAACTGTCGCAGTTCGCCCAGCTGGCAGCACTGACCGACACGGAACTCGCCGTGCTCGCCGACGCCGGTCGCGATGTCAGCTACCCGGCCGGGCAGCAGCTGATCACCGAGGGGCGATCGGCCGACCGGTGCTGGCTGATCCGCGACGGCCGGGTCAGGCTCGACGCGTACGTCCCGGGCCGCGGCGATATCGTCGTCCAAACCCTGGGCAGTGGAGACCTATTGGGCTGGTCGTGGCTGATGCCACCGTACCGGTGGCATTTCGGTGCACACACGGTCGAACCGGTACACGCGATCGAATTCGATTCCGCTCGACTGACCGAACTCGCCGACCTGGACCCGGTATTCGGCCGCGCCCTGAACCGCATGCTGCTCGAGGCTGTGCTGGAACGGCTGCAGGCCACCCGGGCACGGCTGCTCGATCTGTACCGCAATCCGGGCGACACCTCCGCACGCTCGCCGCTGAGCGGTACCGCCGACGGAAGAAGCCGATGAGCCCGCGTGGCGCAGCGACGAGCACCACCATCGCGCGGGGTACACCGGCACCGGGCGACACCATGCTGCCCTACCGTGTCGTCGGCCGTACCCCACAGAACCGCGACACGGTGACCCTCATGCTCGAACCGGTTTACCAGGCAGCGCAACGGTTTCGGGCCGGGCAGTTCATGATGCTCTACAGCTTCGGCGTCGGCGAGGTCGCCATATCGATCAGCGGCAGCCCGGCGGCCACCGACGATATCCTCGAACACACGATCCGCGCGGTCGGCGCGGTCAGCCGCGCGCTGCACGACACCGCGGTCGGTGAGTTGATCGGGGTGCGCGGGCCATTCGGCAGCGGCTGGGACCCCGAATCCGCGCGCGAGCGCGATCTTGTGATCGTCGGCGGCGGTGTTGGACTGGCGCCGCTGCGGCCGGTCGTACTCACGGCTCTGGCGGCGCGCGCGGACTATCGGCAGGTGGTACTGATCACCGGTGCCCGAACCCCGTCCGACCTCCTGTTCCGAAACGACCAACGGCTGTGGGCCGCGACCGGTGATGTCGAATTGCATCAGACTGTCGATCATCCGGCGGCGGGCTGGACCGGCCAGGTCGGCTTCGTCACCGAATCACTGACCAGGCTCAGGCTGGACCCCGGTCGCACAACGGCATTCCTGTGCGGTCCGGAACCGATGATGCGATTCTGCGCGCAGACCTTGCTGCGCAAGGGAATTGCCGCAACCGATATCCGGATCGCGCTCGAACGCAACATGCAGTGCGGCGCCGCCCGCTGCGGACACTGCCAACTCGGACCGCTGCTGCTGTGCCGCGACGGCCCGGTGGTCGACTACGCGACAGCTCAACCGCTGCTATCGATCCGGGAGCTGTGATGAACACTTCCCAGACGAAGACCCCGACCTTGGCGGTGTGGAAGTTCACCTCGTGCGACGGCTGCCAACTCACCCTGCTCGACTGCGAGGACGAGTTGCTGAGCCTGGCCGGACGCCTCCATATCGCACATTTCACCGAGGCGACCAGCACGGTCGAACCCGGCCCCTACGATGTGTCGCTGGTCGAAGGATCGGTCACCACGCCGGAGGAACAGCGCCGCATCATCGAGATCCGGTCGCAGTCACGGATTCTCGTCACAATCGGTGCCTGTGCGACTCACGGCGGCATCCAGGCGCTGCGCAACTTCGCCGATGTCACCGAGTTCACTTCCGTGGTGTATGCCAGCCCGCAATATATTTCGACGCTCGCCACCTCGACACCGATCTCGGCGCACGTGCCAGTGGATTTCGAGCTGCGCGGCTGCCCGATCGACCGTCGCCAACTACTGGACACGCTGTGCGCCTTCCTCGCCGGGCGTGCCCCCGACCTGCCGAACACCAGCGTCTGCACCGAGTGCAAGCGCCGCGGGACCACGTGTGTGACTGTCGCACACGGCATTCCGTGTCTGGGCCCGGTCACCCAGGCCGGGTGCGGTGCGCTGTGCCCGGCTTACCATCGCGGCTGCTATGGCTGCTTCGGTCCGATGGCGACTCCGAATATCCGTGCACTGCTGCCGATTCTGAGTGTCAACGGCATGTCCACCGACGATGTCGACCGAGTGTTCCACACTGTCGCCGCAGCCGCACCGGCCTTCGCGGACAGGAGGTCCGGTGAGTCATCGCAGTAGGCAGTTGCGGGTCAGTTCGCTTGCGCGGGTGGAGGGCGAAGGCGCGCTGCGGATCGTTGTTTCCGACGGTGCCGTCGAGCGGGCCGAGCTGAACATCTATGAGCCGCCCCGCTTTTTCGAGGCGTTCCTGCGCGGTCGCGCCTACACCGAACCGCCCGACATCACCGCCCGCATCTGCGGCATCTGCCCGGTCGCCTACCAGACCAGCGCCTGCAACGCACTCGAGCAGCTCTGCGACGTCGAGCTCGACCCGCCGCTGGCGCGTTTGCGCCGACTGTTGTACTGCGGAGAGTGGATCTCCAGCCATTCCTTACATATCTACCTACTGCATCTACCCGATTTCCTCGGCTATCCCGACGCCATCACCCTCGCCGCCGATCATCGTGAGCTCGTCGAACAGGGCTTGGCGGTGAAACGGGCAGGCAACGCCTTGCTCGAACTGATCGGTGGACGGTCCATCCATCCGATCAACGTCCGAGTCGGCGGCTTCTACTCCGTTCCGTCCCCTACCGATCTCGTACCACTGGCCGAACAGCTGCGCCGTGCACTGGATTACGCCGTGCACACCGCGCGCTGGGCTGGTGGACTCGAATTTCCGGACGCGGAGCTGGACCACGACCTGCTCGCCGTCTCCGACCCGCATCGGTATGCGATCGAATCCGGAGATATCCACAGCAGTTCCGGACTCACCTTCTCCGCTGCCGAATTCGCCGAGCACGTCGCCGAAGATCAGGTTCCGCACTCGACCGCCCTGCACGCGACCCTCGACGGCCGCCGCTACCTCACCGGACCGCTGGCCCGGTACACACTCAACTCCCCCCGGTTGTCGCCGATGGCTCGTCAGGTCGCCGCCGAGATCGGACTCGGCGGTGCATGCCGCAACCCGTTCCGCAGCATCCTGGTTCGCACCGTCGAGGTCGTCTATGCCATCGAGGAGGCGCTACGGCTGCTCGAAGACTACGAAACACCTTCGCGCGCAGCCGTTCCCGTCACTGCTCGGGTGGCTACCGGCCATGGTGTGAGTGAGGCACCACGGGGTCTGTTGTATCACCGCTACGACGTCGACGCCGACGGCATCATCCGTTCCGCCGACATCGTTCCGCCCACCTCGCAGAACCAGGCCGCCATCGAAGACGACCTGCGTCGCGTCGTCACAGCCCACCTCGACCTCGACGACGCGGCGCTCACCGCACTGTGCGAACGCACCATCCGCAACTACGACCCGTGCATCTCGTGCTCGGCACACTTCCTCGCACTCGACGTGGTGCGCCGGTGACCGGGCCGCAGGCCGTCGTTATCGGTGTCGGGAACGAGTTTCGCCGCGATGATGGGATCGGCCCCGCCGTGGCCCGAGATATCGAAGCGCTCGATCTGCCCGGTGTTGTCGTCACCGTGCGCGACGGCGAACCGACCGGACTGCTAGACGCGTGGGACGGCGCCGAGCTCGCCGTCATCGTGGACGCCGTCGAGTGTGAACCGTCCACTCCGGGCCGCGTCTGGTGTACCACTGTCGACGCCCTGCGTGAACTCACCACCGCAACCAGCTCCCACGCCCTCGGCATCCCCGACGCGGTGCCACTCGGACGAGCGCTCGGCCGCCTCCCCCGTGAGCTCGTCGTCATCGCCGTGGAAGCAGCGACCCTCGACCTCGGCGTCGGCCTGTCCGGTCCCGTCGCGGCAGCGCGCCCACGAGTCGTTCAGGCGACCTTGACCGAGCTGGCGCGCGCCGGGATCGCAACCGGATAGATACATCGCTACGCGGCCGGACCACGCACCGCCACATGCTCTTGGTCATCGCGGCCGATGACATTCGGCACCTCACAGCCGAGTGGGTCGGGCGAGATGCTTTGTTCGACACTCCGATACACGCCGACTCGAACGTCGCGACCTGAAGGGCAGCGGAATGAGCACCCGACATGATGCGGATCGACACCAGTTGACATCGGCTGCGGTGGTAGTGGGGACCGATGGGTCCGCGTCCGCCGATGCCGCCGTCCGATGGGCGGCCGAAACGGCGGCTCGGAAGGGACGGCAGTTGCTGATCGTGCACGGCCTCGACCTCGCGGTCTCGCGCGCGGTCCTCGGGACCCACCTCATCACGGTGTCATCGGTCATCGAGGCGATGCACGGTCATGGCGATCGCATCCTGGCCGAGGCTCGCGCCCTTGCGCGCGACATCGCTCCGGATCGCACCGTGGCCACCGAACTCTCCGAAGCGAACCCGGCGAAGTTGCTGATCACGCTCTCGGAAGGCGCGCACCTCGTTGTCATGGGTGCCACCAGGGGCGTCGGCACGCTCGCGCACGTCGGATCGACATTGCTCGCGGTGGCCGGGCACGGCCACGGCGCGACCGTGGTCGTGCCCGGCACCGGAGAACCGACGCATCGCGGCGGGCCCGTTGTGGTGGGCGCGGACGGCAGCCCGGTCGGTGAGGCCGCCCTCGGCGCGGCATTCGCCGAGGCGTCCGAGCGCAATGCCGAACTCGTCACCGTGCACGCCTGGAGCGATCTGACCATGGGCGAGTACGCCGGAAGTTCATATCTCGAAATCCCCATCGTCGACCTCGAGATCGCCGAACACGCACTGCTGGCCGAGCGTCTCGCGGGTTGGCAGGAGAAATACCCTGACGTCGCCGTGACCCGCAAGGTCTCCGTTGCCGGGCCGCGCGAGCAGTTGGCGGACTGGTCGAAGTCCGCACAGCTGCTCGTGGTCGGCAGCCGCGGCCGCGGCGGATTCCGCGGTCTACTCCTCGGCTCGACCAGCAGTTGGCTCGTGCAGCATGCGGACTGTCCGGTGATGGTCGTGCACCCGAACTAGTTTCGCGTGCGCCGCTTCGTCTGAGCGCAGACCGGGTGATCATGTATCGGATCGAGTGGTGGTCCCCTGGACGATCCGGCCCAACCGACCAACGGCAATCGTTCGGGGTCCTTCGGCACTGTGCGACCGGGTCCGCCGCGGCCGAAGCTGAGTCGTACACCCCGGGTAGAGGAGTCATTCCGTGTCGACGATTCTGACGGTCACTCTGAATCCGACCGTGGACGCCGCCTTCGAGGTGGATCGGCTGATCAGCGAGGGCAAGAACCGCGCGCGGCGGTGCTCGGTGCGCGGTGGCGGCGGTGGGATCAATGTCGCCCGATGTGTGGGCAGGCTGGGCGGTTCGGCGGTCGCATTGCACACCTCCGGACGCGAGGTCGGCAGGCGGCTCGATCGACTGCTCGACGAAGAAGGGCTCGACCACCGGCGGATCGAGATCGGTTCCGACACCCGGGACGCCTTTGTGGTGGCCGAAACGTTTTCCGGCCACAGCTATCACATCGTGCCCGCGGGCCCTGAGCTCACCGAGGCGGAGACACAGCGGTGTCTCGACGCGATACTGACCGCGGCCCAGCATTGTTCCTATCTCGTCATCTCCGGCAGCGTCCCGCCCGGATTACGCGACGACTTCTGTGCCGAGGTGGCCCGGCGCATACAGTCCCGCCGGACCCGGATAGTGCTCGACATCGCGGGCATGCAGCTGCGAAATATACTGCGCGAGAACGTCTTCCTGATCCGATTCGACCGCAGGGAAGCGGCCGAACTGATCGGCAGGCCGATCGATGGTTTCGCCGCCGCCCGCGCCGCCAACGACCACCTGCTCGATCTCGGCGCCGCGGATCACGCCATCACCACGGTCGGTGCGCTCGGCGCGGTGTACTCGAATCGCGAAGCCCACCACCAGATTTCCGCGCCACCCCCGCCCCTGCCGCCGCGTAGCGACGCATGCGCGGGCGACAGTCTGATCGGCGCGCTAACCTACCGGCTCGCCATCGGCGATCCGTGCTTGCGTGCCTGCGAGTACGGCGTGGCCGCCGCGGCCGCCACGGTACTGCTGCCCGGCACCGAGATATTTACCCGCGCCGCCGTCGACACCCTCGTCACCGAGGTACACACGCGGACGATCGAGCGCAGCCAGGCAGCGCGGGCGCAGTCCTGACCTTCGCCCCGATTCGCCGCGCCGAACGACCCCGCTCGGTGGCCCGGCCCGCGGGCGCGAACGAGGGCGGTATCGCTGCCACCTACGACAAGGGGATGCGGTTCCGGTCGCCGCGGCCACACCACCGCAGGAAACCATGCAGCCATCGAATCGGCCGAGTGACAACACAATCCGGGCGGTTCCGGTACCGACCGCCCGGATGTCCGATGGCACGCCGTGATCTGGCGACCATGCGCCGTGGCCCGATAGGTCAGACGGCCAGCGTATCGGGAGTGAGGTCGGTGGACCGGCTGCT
The DNA here is from genome assembly GCF_040609795.1 of Nocardia sp. NPDC004604. NCBI lineage: Bacteria > Bacillati > Actinomycetota > Actinomycetes > Mycobacteriales > Nocardiaceae > Nocardia > Nocardia sp. NPDC004604. Next base: position 32,150 of record NZ_JBEXLC010000008.1, on the reverse strand, counting down.
CGTCCCCGGGCGAGAGGCGAACCGTCCGGTCGGTGACCATGTGCCCTCGAGAACGGGCGCAAGTCCCTTATCGACCGATATAGCGGCGGTCGACACTCGAAGCTATGACCGACAGCACTCCCTCTCCCACCTCCAACGTGCCCGACCGTCCGACGGTGCTGGCGGCCATGCGGCTGGCCAGTCGGGCGCCGTCGGTGCACAACACCCAGCCGTGGCGCTGCGAGTTCGACGGCACTCGGCTGCACCTGCGCCGCGATAACGACCGGCTGCTGAGCGCGACGGACCCGCTGGGCAGGCAATTGGTGATCAGCTGCGGCGCGATGCTGCACCACGTGCGCACCGCGTTCGCGGCGCAGGGTTGGCACACCGATGTCACACGGCTGCCCGATCCGGAGCAACCCGACTACCTGGCGGTCATCGACTTCCGACGGTGGCCCGACCCACCCGACAGCGTGCGTGCCCGCGCCCGCGCTATCGATCAGCGGCGCACCGACCGGCTGCCGATGCTGGCGCCGACCGACTGGCCGCAAGTCGTGCACACCGTTCAGATGCTGGTGATACCTCACGACCTGGAGCTGACTGCCCTCGACGACAGCGTCCGCCCCCGGCTCGCGGCCGCCTCTGAACACGCCACCGCGACGCGCCGCTACGATATGGAGTACCAGTCCGAATTGCGTTGGTGGTCCGGACATTCCAGCGGACCGGAGGGGGTTCCGCGCAATGCACTGGTCTCCGATGCCGAATTCGCCCGCGTGGGTGTGGGACGCACCTTCCCGTCCGCGCCGCATTCGGCCCGCCGCGGCACGCTGGAGGACCGGTCGCGACTGCTGGTGCTCAGCTCGAGCAGCGATTCCCAACCCAACTGGCTGCACACTGGCGAGGTGCTGTCCGCGGTGCTACTCGAGTGCACAGTTGCCGGATTGGCGACCTGCGCACTGACCCATATCACCGAATTGCCCACGGGCCGAAGGGTCCTCGCGAGCCTGCTTGCCCAACCCGGCGTGCCGCAGGTCGTGGTCCGCATCGGCACAGCGCCCGACAATGAACCCGATATCCCACCATCACCCCGCCGCCCCCTCGTCGACATCCTCAGCATCCGCAGGTGATGCCGCGCCGTCTTCACGATGCGAGCCGACGATCGGGTCAGCTCACGTGGCCGCGAAATGGATCACACTCCCGCGATGTCGCGGCGGTCGAAGACCGGCAGGGCGGCCACCAGTGCCACCGCACCGGCCAGAGCCAGCCAGCCGTATTCCGCGGGCAGCCCGGCGCCGAGTGGGCCGCCCTCGATCGCCTGATGGAACGGCGACGCCGGTCCCCACGGCCGCACGGCCTCGACCAGTTTGCTCGCGACGTAGAGCACATATGCGCCGACCGCGAACACCGACGTGATGGCAAGTGCCACAGTGCGTTTACCAGTGGCTGCACCGACAGCCAGTGCGAGCCAGCCGAATTCGATGCCGAGCAGCGCCATCGACAATGCTCCGGTCAGCGCGGCGCCGATTGCGATGTCCAGACCGAAGATCGCCGAACACACCACGATCGCACCGAACAGCACCGCGCCCAGCGTGAGCACGGCGGTCGCGAGCACGGCCGCCTGTTCGAGCGCCAAGCGCACCGGCGAGACCCTGGTCACCAAGAGCACCTCGAGTGTGCCGAGTTCCTCTTCACCCGCGATCGCCCGCGCGCCGCGGCTGATCGCAAAGACCAGGAACAGGATCGGCAGCAACATGCTGAACAGTTCTGCGTTCAGGAAGCCGGTGCCAGTGCCGAAGGCGTCCAGATTGAACAGCTTGCGCAGCGGCTCGGGATAGTTCGCCAGAAACTCACGCAAACCAGCCATATCCGAGATCGACGGCCACAACGCGCTTTCCATCAGCACCAACGCGACGATTCCGATGCTCCAGCCGATCAGCCCGCGCCGCTGATCGCGCAGACTCTTCAGATAGACGTTGCGCAGCATGGTCTTTCACTCCTGTCCGTAGTAGGTGAGGAAGACCTCTTCGAGATCCGGTTCATGGCTGGCAATGTCGACCACGTCGTAGGGCGCGACGGCTTTGAGAAGTTCCGCGGTCGAACCGTCCACGTCGATGTGCACGGCGACGGTGTTCTGTTCGACCCGCCGCACGCCCTCGATTCGGCGCAGCGCGCTCAGGTCCGGTGGCTCGCCAGCGAAGGTGAGGTCGATTCGGTGGCGCGCCCGGCTGGTCAGCTCGGCCACCGAATGCTCGGCGATCACTCGTCCTTCCCGCAGCATGGCGACGGTATCGGCGACGGCCTGCACCTCCGAGAGCACATGGGAGGACAGGAAGACCGTGCGTCCGGCGTCGCGCGCTTCGCGTACCATCGCGAGGAATTCGCGCTGTACCAAGGGATCCAACCCCTGTGTGGGCTCATCGAGCACCAGCAGATCCGGCTCGGACATGAACGCCTGCACGATGCCGACCTTTTGCCGGTTGCCGTGCGACATCGCGCCGATGCGGACTGTCGGATCCAGGTCCAGCCGTTTGACCAGCGCGTCACGTACCGCAGGATCGACGTCGCCGCGCAGGTTCGCCAGATACTCGAGATACTGCTGCGCGGTCAGATCCTGATAGGCGACGAATTGTCCGGGCAGATAGCCGATGCAGCGCTGGGCCGCCTCGCGTTCACGGACCGTATCCGCACCCTGTACCCACGCCGAACCGCGCGTGGGGCGCATGAGTCCGACCAGGATTCGGATCGTGGTCGTCTTGCCCGCGCCGTTGGGCCCCAGGTAGCCGAAAACGACCCCGGGCGGGATCCGCAGAGTGACATCGATCAGCGCAGGTTTGCGACCGTAGTATTTCGTCAGCCCATCCATCCGAATCATCGGGGGCACCCTTCCTTCTCACAGGCGGCGAGGCGCCTGCTATCTCGACTATCGGCCGACGTACGTCCTTGTCCCAGAGCCCGATGACCCGCTCACCGAGGACGTTCGTCCCCGCTCCCCCGGCGCACCGCCACCGCCGTCACCTTGTACTCCGGCAACTTCCGCCGCGGTGCGACGCCGCGGCGAAGGCCGTATGGGCGACGCAGGCGGGCGCGCTCACTTTCGCGGGACCGCGCCGCCGTGCGTGCGCAGGGTGTCGAGCCGACTCGCGTACTCCTCCGCATCGATCTCTCCGCGTGCGAAACGCTCCGCCAGCAGATCTTCCGCGCTGCGCAACCGGTCATCGGTCGAGGGCGCGCCGTCGGACCGGGTGACCATTCGGATCACGAGCACGAAGGCCGCTATCAACAACCCCCAGAACGCCACCATCCCGATGCTCATCCAGGCATATCCCCAGCCGCTGAGATCATGGTCGTACCAATACATCATGTCGGACATCTCCTTCACCCACGGACCGGCCCACCACGGGCCCCGGTTCGTTCGGGTCACCCCACCGTGCGCTCCGCTGGACCGCCGGGAGCAGGGCCGATCGCCCCATCTTTCGGGTACCAACGACCCGGAAACGGGGCCGACAGGGGGAACAGACCATCGGGGCGCCCGCGATACCGATGAACGATCTTGTGCCGGACTGGATTACCGAGATGCGCCAGCCGTGATCGGTGTGCGCGGACACCGGCGCGGGCCCAGCCCAGCCGACCCGGATTACGAACTCGAGTACCGAAAGCCGTTGTGGGACAATACGAATGAGGACCTTGGTCCCACAGCCATGGGGGACGACGCCTCTCTCTCGGTGGGGACGTGCTGACAACGGTAGCTCTTTCAGCCGACCGACTCATCGACATCGCCGTCCCGAGTCGGTCCGGCGGCGGGTGCCGAATGTGCCCGCAACTGCTCGGCGAACCACATGGCCGCCACGTAGGCAGCCCGCTGCGATATCCGCAGATCGGCCGATCCGGGACCGTGCCCGGCCAGCACAGCGACCCGGTGCTCGCACCGCATCGTCCCGGCCGCACGATGATTGACGGTACGCACGCGGATATCGAGGCCACCGACAAGGAACAGCGTCGGTGCCATGACACCGCCCAGCCGTGCACCAGCCAGGTCTGGCCGGGCGCCGCGCACAACCACGGCGCGGATCTTGTCGCGCGGTTCCGCCGCCGCCCAGAGCGCGGCGGGTGCCTCGGAACCGGCACCGAAGTATCCGACCGGGAGCTCCCGGCAGATCGATGAACTCCGCAGGCATCGGCGAGCTATGGCGAGGCGAGTGCCCAGCAGTTCGACGTCGAAAACCTTGGCGCCAACGATCGCCTCGGCCGATGTCAGCAGATCGATCGACAACGTCGCCAGGCGATGTCCGGCGAATACCTCGACCACGGAGGTATTACGTGGGGTGTGCCGGTTGCTCCCACTGCCGTGTGCGAAGACGACAATGCCGACGGGGCGATCCGGTATCCGCAAATGTGCGGCGAGTTCGACCGCGCCGATGGGGATCGCCACCTCTTGGTCGCATACTGCGGCGGTATCGACTGTTGTCATGACGGACCAACCTCTCTGTGCCGCTGCTCATTCGGCGCTGGATCGCAATCGCAGGCCAGCGCGAACAGGCGGGTACGGTATTCGAACCGACCGATCCGGCTCGTCCGGAGTTCGGCGAGTAACGCGTTCTCCATATCCAGCGCTCGCCAAACCTGTCCCGGATCGGCCCACTCGACGGTCAGCCGCGCGGGGAGCCGCGGCGGCGAATCATCGACCTCGGCCGATGTGCCCGGATCGGTGCTGCGAGTAACCGACCAGGCGCCAGGACCACGCTGCTCACCGCTGCCGGAGCTGACAAACCACCACAGCGCCAGCAACACCGTCGGGAACCCGATCACGGCCACGACACCTGCGATCATCATGAACCTCCCGGTCCTGCCCACCGTTTCTACGCCCAGAGCGGGCGCCATGCGGCGGACATCACCTGAGTGTCGATTCCACCTGCTGGCCGAGCACCCGAGTAGGGCATCCCGTAGTCCTGTGTATCGACTGTCGGCCGGTCCTGAGTGACCAAAGTCCACACCGCCCGCGTGGAGTTCCAGCGAGGTGACCAAGGACTGCGTCCGATCGGGGTGCATGCGGTCGCACCGCCCTCGCCGATGCGACCGCGCACAGTCGTCACCATCATCCGCGGCACGAATTGCTTCCCCAGGTATCACGCCATTCGGACAGCGGCCCAGGCTGACCGCGTGGGCGGCGGTTCCACCTTGTCGACCGGTCCTCGTCGTTTTGCTGGTGAAATGTCCGGCGAGTTCGCCCGGGCTTCGAAGTTCTTCGCGCTCAGGGTCTTCCACGGCCGACATTGCCGCAGGCGTGACCCGAGTGGTCGGCCGGCATCGCATCGGTCGACCGTCACCCTCGCGGCCGGTACTCGGGTCATCCGTCGCCTCGCTGAGCCGCGCGGGCGGATGACATTGGTCAACGCCGCCGCTACCTGGTGGCCCTACCCGGTGCACACGGCTCGGCGGACAGTGAAGGTATGGCAACCGGCAACCGCGGAACGCGCGGTGCTCGTTGTGCACGCCATGGCACAGAGAGCCACCTTCAGCGCGCCACGGATGCGTTCGTCGCGCCTACGCAAACGCACCTCTGACGAATACGGAGTGGGCTGTCGAGGAGTGAGTACCGATGGTCACCAGGGCCGACCACAACACCATCGTCGTCGGTGTGGACGATTCCGCGACGGCGTTGAATACGGCACGCTGGGCGGCCTACCTCGCCGGCGCGCTGCACGCGCCGCTGCTGATCGCCCACGCGCTGCCGCACCAGCACACCGTCGCGCAGCAGCTGGCCGACCGCGTCCGTGCGCCGCACGCATACGACGCCGCCACCCAAATCCTGGATCGAACCTGCCGACTCGTGCGCACCTGTGACCCGGAACTGACGGTCGAGGCCACACTGCCCGACGGCCCGCCCACCAAGGCGCTCGTGGAGCTGAGTGCGCATGCCCGCATTGTCGTGGTGGGTGCGCAGAGCGCCTACGAGGGCAGGCTGATCGGATCGACCACCGTGCATGTCGCCGAGCATGCGCACTGCCCGGTCGGGGTGTGGCGCGGCGCGAACGGCAGGCCCATTCCCCGCGGTAAGCCGGTGGCGGTCGGCGTGGACGGGACCGAGCTCAGCATCCCGGCCATCGCCCACGGCTTCGAGATCGCCGCGGCATTGAGTGTGCCGCTGGCCGCGGTGCACTGCTGGCCCTCGCGCATCGAACCGGTGGGCCACCATCTCGACCGTGGCGAGCAGGAACGTACCCTGCTGGCCGAGTCCTTGGCCGGATGGTGCACGGAATACCCGGATGTCGAGGTCATCGAAATGCCCGTCCCCGGCCTGGCTCGCGCAGTGCTGAACGAGATGGCGCAGGATGCGCAACTGCTCGTCGTCGGCAGCCATGGCTACTCGACCGCGACGGCTTTGCTGTTCGGGTCGACCAGCCGGGACCTGCTCCACCACACGAGCTGCCCGGTACTCGTATGCCGGTCGTAACGATGCGGTCGCGCACCATGTCCATTTCCGGCGCGCCCGCGCAAGCGGAGAGTGAGCGTGAACCCAGCGAGGGGAAATGCCTTGAACGGCCGCCGTTCTCCCGTTGTCGACCGGCGCACAGCTACCGCAGCCGAAACCGGGACCATCGGCTCACACCGGGGCAACCTTCGGCCCTTGGATGGTGGCCGAATGGGACACAGGCTGAGCGATAAGAATCCATCATCGCACCGGGGCAGCACCCAGGAGGCCAACCATGTCGCATCACGACGATCCCCTCGCGCCCGCTGTACAGACTGCCCGCGACTGGCTGCGCGCTGTCGCCGACAGCCTCGACACCGATGACCGGGCCTTCGCCTACCGGGCGCTGCGCGCGTGGCTGCACACCGTGCGCGACCGCATCAGTGTCAGCAGCTCGGCGCATCTGGCGGCGCAACTGCCCGAGGTCCTGCGTGGGGCCTATTACGAGGGCTGGGTGCCGAGCCACGTGCCGGTCCGGCATGGCATCACCGAATTTCTCCGGCAGTTCGCCAGGGAGTCGGGCATCGACGAGGACGAGGTCGGCCCGGTCGCGGGCGCGGTCACGGCGGCATTGTCCGAGCTGTTCTCCCCCGGACAGTTGGCCCGGGTCTTCGCGGTCCTGCCGATGCGGCTCTACGGCGTGCTGTGCGGTGCGCGAACTGCTGTCGACGAATCGCTGATCGAATGGCAATCAGTCGCCGAGGAGCCGGCGGTCGATCCGCTCGCCGGTCTCCAGGACCGCGTCCAGGCGATCGGCGACGCCGTTGCCGTGCTGGCGCGTGGCCTCGAACGACTGCCTGCCGAGGAACCCGACCGCGACCGGTCGACCCAGGCGGCCCAGCAGGCACACCGTATTCTGCTCGCCGAAGGTCTGGTCGGCACCGAGACGCGGGAGCGCTGAGGTGCTACGTCCGACGATCCCGCTGGGCCGGGTCGCGGGCATTCGAGTCGGCGTGCACTGGTCGGTGCTGGTCACCCTCGGACTGTTCACCTATCTGCTGGGCCGCTCGCTGGCCGATGCGCACGGGAACTCCGTGGTGGTCTGGCTGGTCGCCGCGACCGGCGCGGTAGGTCTGCTCGCCACACTGCTGGCGCATGAGCTGGCGCATTCGATCGTCGCGCGCCGCAGTGGCACCCGGGTCGAAGTGGTGGTGTTGTGGCTGCTCGGCGGGGTCTCCGAACTCGGCGACGAACCGAAGGACCCGCGCTCGGATCTGCGCATTGCAATGGCCGGACCGCTCACCAGCCTCGGGATCGGCGTCATCGTGCTCATCGTCGCGAACCTCATCGGCCCCCTGATGGGCGGACCGGTGCCGGATATGCTCGGCTGGCTCGGCGCGATGAATGTTGTACTGGCCGTGTTCAATCTGCTGCCGGGTGCGCCGCTGGACGGTGGTCGGGTACTGCGCGCGCTGATCTGGCGGCGCACCGGAGATCGGTTGCGCGCCACCACCATTGCCGCGCACAGCGGCCGGATCCTCGGGCTCGGTCTGCTCATCCTCGGCGGCGCGGAGCTGCTACTGGTCGGCAATGCCGGTGGACTGTGGCTGATGCTGCTCGGCTGGTTCCTGTACTCGGCCGCGAATGTCGAGCTCGCCGCCGCCGGACTGCGACATCGGCTGGGCGACACCCGGATTCGCGATATCATGACCGAACATCCGCTGTCGGTATCCGCCGACTGGTCCGTCGCCGATCTGCTGCGCTCCCAGATCGTGCATACCGATCACCGGGTATTCCCCGTCACAGACCCGGCGGGTCGGCCGATCGGAGTGCTGTCGTGGTCCGATCTGACGGCACTGCCGGCTGCCGCGCGCGCCACCACCGCGGTGGGCAAAGTCGCCCGCACACTGCCACCGACAGCCCGAGTGTCCGGCGACGAATTGCTCAGCGCCGTGGCGGCCAAGGTGGTGCTGCGACCCGACTTCGACATCATCACCGTGATCGACCCACACGAGCGACTCATCGGCGTGGTTACCGCGACGGATCTGACGCTGGCCGTCCAGCGCAGCGCCCTCGGTCTTTCCGCCCGCCGATCCGAACGGTTTCGACCACCGAATACCGGACTCTGACATAACAATTCGGCCCGCGCCGAGCGGGCCAGGTGCTGGGAGGCCAGCGATGAGTCGAACGCAGGCAGAGCACGAAAGGCCCCGGCCGATCTTCCGGGACCGGCACGAGGCGGGCCGGGTGCTTGCCGGACTGCTCGAACACTATCGCGGCGATCCGGATGTCCTTGTACTCGGACTGCCCCGCGGCGGTGTTCCGGTCGCCTGGGAGGTCGCCGCGGCGCTGAGCGCGCCGCTGGACGCCTTGGTGGTGCGCAAGCTCGGCGCACCGGGCCATCCCGAGTTCGCGATCGGCGCACTCGCCACCGGCGGCCGCATCGTTCTCAACGACGATATCGTGCGCGCCCTGCAACTGACCGCCGACCAGGTGCACAGCATCGCCCGCGATGAGGCCCAGGAGATGATTCGGCGGGAGGCGACCTACCGCGCCGACCGCGGCCCGATCGAGGTGACCGGACGGACAGTGATCCTGGTCGACGACGGATTGGCCACCGGCGCGAGCATGTTCGCCGCTATCGAGGCGATCCGTGCGGGCGAGCCGAAGCGGATCGTGGTCGCGGTCCCCGCCGCACCGGAGTCGACCTGCCGAGAACTCGGTGCCTCGGTCGACGAAATGGTCTGCGCGACAATGCCTTCGCCGTTCCGCGCGGTCGGCGAATGGTTCTGGGACTTCACCCAGGTCACCGACGAGCAGGTGCGCATTCTGCTGAGCATATCGACCACCGGCACCGCCGTCCCGCGCATCGACGCCGCGGCCACCATTCGGGCCGCGGCCATCGACGCGCCCGACGGTGTCCCGCCTATCCAGGTGCTCGAGGAACTCATCGGCGACGCTCGGTTCGTGCTGATCGGTGAGAGTTCGCACGGCACCCACGAGTTCTACCGAGCCCGGGCGGCGATCACGCGGTGGCTGATCAAGGACAAGGGCTTCACCGCCGTCGCCGCCGAGGCGGACTGGCCCGATGCCTATCGGGTGAACCAGTACGTGCACGGACGCGGCACCGACACCACCGCCGAACAGGCGCTACGCGGATTCGAGCGCTTCCCGGCCTGGATGTGGCGCAATACCGAGGTGCGCGAATTCGTCGCCTGGCTGCGCGCATACAACGCCGAACAACAACGCGACAACCGAATTCAGACCGGCTTCTACGGTCTGGACCTCTACAGCCTGGACCGCTCGATGCACGAGGTCGTCGATTATCTCGACCGCGTCGATCCGCAGGCCGCGCAGCGCGCCAAGAGTCGCTACGCCTGCTTCGATCACGTCGTGGGCGACGATGTCCAGACCTACGGTTTCGCCGCCGCCTTCGGCGCGGGCAAATCCTGTGAGGCCCAGGTGATCCGGCAGTTGCTGGAGTTGCAGCGCCTCGCGATCGCCCGCGGCGAGCTGGAACCCGTAACCGCCGATGAACAGTTCGACGCACTGCGCAACGCCTGGTCGGTGCGCGATGCCGAGGCCTACTACCGGGCCATGTTCGGCGACCGAGTGTCCTCATGGAATCTGCGCGACGAGCATATGGCCGACACCCTCGACGCACTCGCCACCCATCTGGACCGCTCCGGCGGCCCTGGAGCCCGAATCGTGGTGTGGGCGCACAACTCCCACATCGGCGATGCCCGCGCCACCGAACTGGGCAGCGAAGGCGAACTCAATCTCGGCCAGTTGACCCGCGAACGCCACGGCGATGCCTGCCGCGTCATCGGCTTCAGCACCTGCTCCGGCACGGTCACCGCCGCAGGAGACTGGGGTGGGCCCGCCATCCGCGAAACCGTCCGCCCCGCACTGCCATCCAGCACGGAAGAGTTGCTGCACGACACCGGCAGCCCGGAATTCCTACTCCGCATGGATATTCCGGGTGAGGCCACCGACCTGCTGCGTCAACCACGGCTGCAGCGCGCCATCGGCGTGATCTACCGACCTGGCACCGAACGCCAGAGCCACTATTTCCACACCAGACCCGCCGACCAATTCGACGCACTCATCCACATCGACCGCACCACCGCGCTGGAACCGCTGGAACCGACCGGCGAATGGGTCGCGGGCACGATCCCCGAGACGTACCCGTCCGGTCTGTAACGAACCGCGGCATGATCGGCTCGGGCCACCCAACACCACGGCCGACATACCGATGACGTTGGACCATCGCCTCGTCACTCGGGCTGCCGCACGCGAAGGCCACGCCTATCCACCCCTGAGCCAGCGCGCAGCGGCGCGGACCAAAGCCGGTACACCTTCCTCAAGGCCCCGACGACCCCGACATCTCTCGCTGCAGAGCACGGCGCAGCGGGCGCATGCACCCGAGGTTGGCTTTGGTCATGAGTTTCGACCTCGATCGGTCGTGAATTGCGGCAGCGATCGGCGGTCTGCGGCCGCATCCTGGTCGCGAAAATGAACATCGCTCGATCAGCGTGTCGGTCGGGTGGGGAGTCGCCGTATATCGGTGCGCAGCGATCGGCTCGCGATTGTTGCGACCCAGTAGCCTCGCTGGTCATGCGCGTACTAGTCCTCGAGGACGACCCAGAACTTGGCCCAGCAATCGTCAGAGGGCTGCGTGAGGCTGGCTGCGCGGTCGACTTCGCCAAGGATCTCGCCGAGGCCGATTTCAAACTCACCGTCAACGCTTACGACTGTTTGGTCGCTGATCGCATGCTGCCCGACGGTGATGCCCTCACCCTCCTCGCCGCTCAGCGTGCGGCGGGATCTACCCTCCCGGTCCTGCTGCTTACCGCGCTGGACGCGATCGCCGACCGGGTGGCCGGCTTCGAGCACGGTGCCGACGACTACCTCGTCAAGCCCTTCGCGTTCGCTGAGCTCAATGCCCGTGTGCGTACTCTGTGCCGCCGTGGTCAGCCCGCCCGGCTACCCGAGCTACGCGTCGGCGACCTGATTCTCGACCTTCCACGTCGTCAGGTGCGGCGAGACGGCGTGGAGCTCGCCCTGACCGCGAAGGAGTTCGCGGTGCTGGAGGTCCTGATGCTGCGTGCCGGGGAGGTGGTCACCCGGACCGACCTCATCGAACGCTGCTGGGACGAGCACGCCGAACCGTTCTCCAACGTCGTCGACGTTCTCATCGGCCAGCTGCGCCGCCGGCTGGGCCCACCCGAGCTCATCGTGACAGTGCGCGGCGCGGGCTACTGCATCGCCGACCCGGCTCCGGGTCTGTGAAGTCGTCGCGCCCTCCCGCCGCCGCGCGCCTGCATCGCGTCCGGTGGAAGATGACCCTGCTCTTCGCCGCGACGACCGCGGTCTGCCTGCTGGTGCTCGTTGCCATCGCAGTCCACACCGACCACCATTCCCGCACGAACGATCTCGACAACTCTGTCAGCCACCGCGCCGACGGCCTCGCCCGCACCCTCTTCTACGATGCGGTCGGCACGCTGCGGACCGACTCGCTGCCGGAGGACGAACTCGCCCGCAGCGCCGAAGCGCTCGGCATTCTCGAGGCACTCCCGAACTCCGGACCTCGAATCCGCTACGCCTACTCCTCCCAGGCCGCCCTGCCAGCACAGCGGGAACTCGACGAGATCTGGCGGGAAGTCAAACGCGACCAGGAGACCATCCTGGTCACTACCTCCGCAGTCAACGGGCGTGCGTATCGCTGGGCCGCGGCTTCGGTCTGGGACAACGACAGGATCGGCGCCGTCGTCCTGGTCGGAGCCGACCCTTCGCAGGGCGAGGCGGATCACCAGCGGCTGATCCAGTGGCTGGCCCTGTGCTGCGCGGCACTCGTGCTGGTTGCCGCGGCAGTGGGCCACCTGTTGACCGGGCGTGCGATGCGCCCCGCTCTTCGGGGACTCGAGCAGCAAGAGCAGTTCCTCGCCGAAGCTGCCCACGAACTGCGCACGCCACTGGCCACTTTGCGCTTGGTGGTGGAGGAAGGCAGCGCCTCACCGCAACGGGCGCCCGCGGCGTTGGACCAGGCAGTCCGGCTGGTCGATCGGCTTGGCCGACTCGTCACCGGGCTGCTCGCCCGCGCCCGCATGGAAGCCGGCACCCAGGAAGTCGAACTCGGCCCGCTGCGCCTGGACCAGCTGGTCGAACGGACCATCGCGGAACTGCCGGACTCCACCGGAGTCACCGTCACTACCGCCGAGGTTGTGATCGTCGACGGGGATTCCGGGTTGCTGGCCCAGGCGCTCCGAAATCTTGTGGAGAACGCCCTACGACATGGCGGCGGCACCCCGGTCGAGGTGAGTGTCACCGCTGGCCGGGTCGTTGTGCGTGATCACGGCCCCGGCGTGCCGCCCGAGGACCGTACCCGGGTGTTCGAGCGGCATGTCACCGGCACTGCGAGCACCGGTACCGGCCTCGCCATCGTGCGCTGGGTGGCCGAGCTGCACGGCGGCACCGCCCGGCTTTCCCAGGCTCCCGGAGGCGGGGCATTGGTGGAGCTGCTGTTGCCAGAGTGCACGAGCCGCTGACGCGCCCGGGCAGGATCGGCCGCCCTCGTGCCGAGGCCACCTCATCTTCATCTCATGTTGCACCAGAAAGGGTGGAGCCATGTCCGCCCTTTCACTTCGCCTCGCGTGGAGCTCGCATTCCACCGCACTCGTTGTCACCCTCGCAGCATGCGCCCTGCCCACCGATGTGGCCGCCCAAGCCAGCCCACCCGCGATCCGGGTCGATCAGGTCGGCTACATCGTCGGGCAGGCAAAACAGGCCTTTGTTATGGGTTCGGACGCGGAACTGAGCCGAGCCGGCTACCGGTTGGTCGACGACCAGGGCACCATCGTGGCCACCGGCCAGGTCGGCGGGCGCACCGGCAGCTGGAACAGCAAGTATCCGGCCGTCCGCACCGTGGACCTGTCCGGGGTCGACACCCCGGGCAGCTACCGACTCGAGCTCACCGGCTCGGCATCCGGGCGCTCCCCAGAGTTCCGCATTGCACCCGCCATGGACTTGCTCACCCCGCTCGTCGAGAACAACGTTCGCTTCTTCCGAACCCAGCGCGACGGTGCGGATGTCCTGCCCAATGTCCTGCACCGCAAGCCCGCACATCTGGCCGACCGCCGCGCAACGGTCTACGCCACCCCGCGGTACAACGAGGACGGCACCGCACTGCTCGACGGGAAGCTGACCCCGGTGAGTGGTCCAGTCGATGTCTCGGGCGGCTGGTCCGACGCTGGTGACTTCCTCAAGTTCACCCACACCACCGCCTACAGCACCGCCGATCTACTGCTGGCCCTACGTGCCGCTCCGCACACTGCGGGCCTGCCCGAGGAGGTCGAGCAAGGATTGGCCTGGCTGGACAAGATGTGGGAGGGCAAGAGCGGCACTCTCTACGCCCAAGTCGGTATCGGTGCCGGCAACGACCAGATCCGTACCGACCACGACGTCTGGCGGCTGCCCGAGACCGATGACGAACTGGACGTGCAACCGGGTGACCCGGACTACCTGATAAAGAACCGGCCGGTCTTCCGGGCCAACGAGCCCGGCGCGCCGATCAGTCCCAACCTGGCCGGCCGCATGGCAGCGGTCTTCGCGCTCGCTGCGCAAAACAGCGCCAATAGCGATCGAGCCGCTGCCAAGTCCTGGCTGGACAAGGCCGCCGCCATCTACACCCAGGCCGACACGTCACCCGACGGCGAACTGATCACCGCTTTCCCGCACAACTTTTACCCCGAAGACTCGTGGCAAGACGACATGGAGTTCGGCGCCACCGAAATGAGCCTGGCCGCCATGGCATTAGGCGATGCACGAGCTGGCGACTGGCAGCAGCAGGGCACCCACTGGGCGAAGCAGTACATCGACTCCGACACCAAAGGCACCCTCGGCGTCGCCGACGTCAGTGCACTCGCCCACGCCGACCTGCTCACCGTTGTTAAGGCAGACAGCCAGAACGGCGCAGAACTACAAAGTGACCTGCGCCGCCAATTGGACGACGGAGTGAGCCGGGCCGCCGAGGACCCCTTCGGAGCAGGCGCGGTATACACCGACTTCGACTCGGTACCGCACACTTTCGGCCTGGTCGCCACCGCACAGCTGTATGGGAGGGCCACCGGCGACCACCGCTACGACGAGTTCGGCGCGCAACAGCGCGGCTGGGCACTGGGCGCCAACTCCTGGGGCAGCACCTTCATGATCGGCGCAGGCGAGGTCTACCCGCACTGCCCGGAACACCAAGTGGCCAACCTCGGTGGCAGCCTCGACGGCACGGGCGAGATCCTGCGAGGAGCTGTGGTCAACGGGCCGAATGCCGCAGAAAAGCTCGACGAACTCAATACTTTTCCGACGATGAAGCGCTGTTCCTCGAACCCTGGTATGGCCTGGACCGACTTCGACGGGGGCAAGGCCCGCTTCATCGACGACGTGGGCGCCTGGCAGACCGTCGAACCCTCGATCGACTTCACCTCCACCGCAATGCTGGCCTTCGCCTTGTCTCAGGGGTGAACCGAGCCGCAATCGACAGCACACCACCCAAGGTTGTCGACACCGACCCTCGACAACCGGGATTCGAACGGGCTCAGCCATATCCGCATACGCCCGATTCCCGGCGACTGCCTCGGTGCAGAGGGGCAGCTTTTGCCGGTGCCAGAATCGTTGATCAGGCAGAGCGGCAGGCTCTTTCGGACCCAGTCGCAAGTGGCCAGGAGTATGGATGGCGGCGGATCGACGTTGGGGTTGGCTTCGAAATCGAAGGCGCGCATCGACTTGTCGCGCGGGAATCCAGCGGCGCGGATGCGGCGTTCGGAGCGCGCCGGGCGTGATCGTCGCCCTCGCCCAGCAGCAGTTCGGCCAGAAATGCTCGGTAGGACATATGTTCGTGCGAAGCCGTATCGGCGGTCTCGCTGAATTGGCTGCGGATGGTCGGTAGCCGCAGCACTCGGCAGGCGGCAGTTTCAGCATTGCGCGGAGTGAGGGCGGGGGCACGGTGTCGCGCTGGTCGGCGACCCCGCCCCGAGCGCCCCTGCGCCGTCCATCGTCCACGATCCCATGAGTTGTCTTTAGGCCCTGTGGTTGGGGACCAACGACAGCCGTGCCCGGCCGGTGCGGATTTCTAATCTACCGGTAACCGGATCAGCGGAACCGAAGGGATACGCACAGGAAGGTAGCGACATCACATGTCCGCCAACGCCATCAACCCTCCCGTCGTGGTCGCCATCGACGGCTCCGAAACCGCGGCCGAGGCCGCCCGCTGGGCCGCCGTCGAGGCTGTTCACCACCGCGCGCCCCTGCACATCGTGCACGCCATCGGCGCCCAGGTCGACTTCGGACCGAACATCTCGATCGACCAGATCGACTATGACGTGTATCGACAAGAAGGTGCGGCCGCCGTCGCCGCGGCGAGTGAGTTCGCCACAGCGGCCGCCGCACCCGTCGGTGACCTCGACATCGCCACCTTCGTCGTCGAGGCGCTGCCGATCCCGGTTCTGCTCGACCGATCGAAGGACGCCCGCATGCTGGTCGTCGGCACCCGCGGTCTGGGCGCGTTCCGCCGCGGCCTACTCGGCTCGGTCAGCACCGCCGCGGCCCGGCATGCGCACTGTCCTGTGGCGGTCATCCCCGAACCCGAGCGCTACTCGGTGAAGCGACTGCTGGGCCCGGTGCTGGTCGGCGTCGACGGCTCCCCGAGCAGCATCCGCGCCATCGAGATCGCCTTCGATGAGGCCGTTCATCGCAATGTCGCGGTGCGGGCGGTGCTCACCTGGACCGAATTCAACCGCTACATCCCCAGCGCGGACATGCAGGAAGCAGCCGAGGAACTGCTGTCCGAAAGCCTGGCCGGTTACGCGGAGAAGTACCCGGACCTCGAAGTACAGCGGGTGGTCGTCGAGGATCGACCGGCCAGACGCCTACTAGCCGAATCGATGGACACGCAAATGATCGTCGTCGGCAGCCATGGCCGCGGCGGCTTCGCGGGCATGACGCTGGGCTCGGTCAGCCAAGCCGTCCTACACGCCGCCGACTGCCCACTCATCATCGTCCGCGCGCAGAGCTGAGCGGTCACGTCCCGGTAGTGCGGGAGAACCCCCCGGAACCCTGACGGTGATCCGGGGGTCTGATCTTGGCACGACCGCGGGTCTTGCACGTCACCGTTGCGCGTTCAGGGCGGCGTCCAACAGCACTCGGCGTTCAGCGGCGGCCACCGTACGGCGGACCGTGTCGATCGCGTCCGGGTTGACCGAGATGGAGGTGATGCCCATGCGGACAAGGTGTTCGGCAAAGTTGGGGTGGGTGGAGGGCGCCTGGCCGCACAGCGAGGAGGGGATGCCGTGGGCGCGGGCGGTCTGCACGATCTGTTCGATCATCGCCAGCACGGCTGGATCGGCCTCGTCGAAAACCTCCGCGCACAACTGCGAGTCGCGGTCCACACCGAGAACGAGCTGGGTGAGGTCGTTGCTGCCGATGGAGACGCCGTCGATGCCGAGGCCGATGTATTCGGGTAGCCAGTGCACGACCGAGGGAACCTCGGCCATTACCCAGCGATGCAGGCCGCGGGCCCGTCCGAGCGGGCTGGCGTCGACGAGCTCGAGGCATGCCTCCAGTTCCCAGCGGGTGCGCACGAACGGAATCATCAAATGCACGTTCGGGTACTGCTCGCGCACCCGAGCCAGCGCGGCCAACTCTAGCGCGAACATCTCCGGCTCGCGGATGTAGCGGAAACAGCCCCGATATCCGATCATCGGGTTGTCCTCCACCGGCTCGTACTGCTCGCCGCCGGTCAGTCCGCGGAATTCGTTGCTGCGCAGGTCGGTTGCGCGATAGATCACCGGACGGGGCGCGAAGGCCGAAGCAATCCCGCCGAGCGAGTCGGCCATCCGGGTGACGAAGCCTTCCTGCTCGCCGCGCGCGATCAGGTCGTGCGGGTGCCGCCCGCCGAGCGCGCTGGTCAGCAGGAACTCGGCGCGAAGCAGTCCGAGGCCGTCCACGTCCTGTGCCGCAACGGCTTCCGCGATATCGGGCATGGCGAGGTTGGCGTAGATCTTGGTGGCGGTGGTGACCCTCGCCCGGGGCACGGCAGCCACCTCGACGGCACGGACCGGCCGGGTGACCGCGCCCGCGACGACCCGACCCCTTCCGCCGTTGACGGTGACGATCTGCCCGTCCACGAGATCCTTTGTCGCCGTTCGGGTACCGACGACGCAGGGCACCCCCAGTTCTCGGGCGACGATGGCGGCGTGACAGGTGACGCCGCCGCTATCGGTGACCAGTGCCGCGGCCTTGCGGATGGTCGGCACCCAGTCCGGCGTTGTCATTTCGGCGACCAGGATCTCCCCGTCCTGCAGCAGCTGCCCCTCGGACGGGCCGGCGAGTACCCGAACGGCACCACTGGCCACCCCCGGTGCGGCGGCCAACCCGGTCACCAACGCCGTTCCTTCGCCCGTGTCGGTGTGCGGCGCTTGCACGGTACCGAGGGTGGTGATCGGGCGGGCCTGGACCAGCCATATCCGATCGCCCTCGATCGCCCACTCCACATCCTGCGGTCTGCCGTAGTGCTTTTCGGCCGCCATGGCAAGCCGGGCGATAGCGCGTACTTGCTCGTTATCGAGTGCCCGCCCCTGGTCGTCCGCATCGACCTCGATGGTCCGGTCGCCAGCTCCATCCACGCTGCGGACGATCGCGAAGCCCTGTTTTCCGGTATGTGACTCCAGAATTCGCAGATCCTCCTTGGCGAGAACGTAGTGGTCGGGCTCGACGGCTCCGGAGACCACGACCTCGCCCTGCCCGCGTGCCGCCTCGATCACGATCCGGCTCTCGTCGCCCGTCCCCGGATCGGCGGTGAACGCCACCCCACTGCGTTCCGCAGCGACCATCACCTGCACCACGACGGCCATCGCCGGTTCACCGGTGAACTTCCGTTCGGCGCGGTAGGTTTCGGCACGCGGACTGAACAGCGACGCCCAGCAGGAGCGCACCGCCTCGACCACATCTGCAGCGCCGCGCACATTTGTCGCCGTCACATTCATCCCGGCGAACGAAGCGGAGACGCTGTCCTCCCCGGTGGCCGAGGAGCGAACCGCGACCAGCGCGGGCCCGTCCGCGCCACCGAGTCCGTCGTAGGCGTGCACGATCTGTGCTTCGAGGTCCTCGGGCATGCCCGCCTTGGCCACCAGCGCATGCAGCCGGTCACAGCGCTGGGCGAGTTGGGCGTGGTCACCGACAGCGGCCAGCGCGGCGCGATGCTCCGCGGCCAGATCATCGGCCACCCCGCTGCGCCGCATGGCTTCCAGATAGCCCGAGCGCAGCACGATGAACGCTGCGGGCACGGGCAGCCGCGCAGCGGTCAGCTCCCCCAGATTGGCGCCCTTGCCGCCCGCCTCGACCTCGTCGGCCAGTCCCATAGCGGCGATGTCACGTACAAAGTCCATGCCTCGACTGTGCGCGGCGGCGGGCTCCGGCAGCGAGAGGACAATGCCGACCGGCTGGCGGCCGAAAGTCCTTTGTTCCGGTCGTACCACCCGCCGCTGCTCAGTCGCTCACCAAGACGAGGCGGCGAGCGGCAATCCTGCGCCTCAGCGAGAATCACCGCACGGACGACGCGAATTCCGAACCGTGCGCCTCCGGACCAACCGACAGCCGCCGTGAACCGGCCAGCAGCACGCAACCCCGGTCGCCTGGGCCATTACCCAGTCACAAGGGGTGCACCACGTCGGCAAGTGCGCGGCGCGGGGTCATCGGAACCGGCTCGGCGCTGGTGGCCGCCCAGCCGATTCGGATGATGACCTGTGGGAATCCACTGTCGGACAGCACATCCGCACGTACGAGATCACGAGTGCCCGGCAATTCCAGCGGTTCGGTGAGCGGACAGGTCGCCAGGCCGAATCCGGTGGCGGCCAGCAGTACCGCACTGGTGGCTTCCCCGGCGCGCAGTCGGGACAGCGGATCATCGGAGGCGGTGTGCACCAGCAGCAGGGCGCCGCCGTCGTCGAGATCGTGGATCACCGCCTCGGTCAGCGCGGAGCTGTGGAACTCGCGGGTCAGCGGATCGGTGGCGACCACGGCATTGCGTGCGGGCACTCCTTCCGCGGCCGCGTGTCGTCCGCTCCACTCGGCCAACTCGGCCTGATAGCCGCTGTCGACGAGATGCTGGCGCGACGCATCCTTGAAGGCCCGCACCAGCCCGATGCGGGTCGAGCCACCGGGAATCTCACTGACCAACACCCCCTCGGCGATGCCCGCCCCGATGATCGCAGCGATGTGCGCGGCCGGAATCTCCCACGATGTGACCCGCCGCCGGTCGGTACGGCGCTGGCTGATCGCGCGGGCCGCCTTGACCATATCGGCGTCCGGTATCACCGGAGCGAACTCGATAGCCGCAAGATGGTCGGGCTGGGCCGGATTCGGGAATCGATGCACGACGGTGTCCCATCCGAACGAGCGCGCCGCCACCCGGAAGTGATGCAGCGCTGCACCGCAACTGATCATCAATTCGCGCCGATCCGGATCGGTCTGCGGCAGTCGACGGCTGTCGTCGGCGTACAAGTGCACCGTGGTATCGCCGACGCGCCACTGCCAAGGCTGGGTGTTGTGCACCGACGGCGCGCGCACGGCCAGCGCCAACGCGGCCCGCACGCTATCGGCATCAGGATGCCTACTAGCCATTGCTGTTCCTTGTCCTCGACGCCAACATCTGTGCCGCTACGGTCGCATTCGCCGATGTCGGCGCCAAAGAGGCCAAAGGCCACAACTCGATGGCCCGGTGACCTCTTCACCGATCACAACGCGCCGGGCAGATGCAGCGTCGAACTCGCCCCTCGCGCCCACGGCACTCGATCAGGTCGACCGGACCGGCGCTGTTGGCCCCGAACTCCGAGACCGTCCGGCGCGACTCGCGTGTGACCGCGGCATCGAACGATTTGTCGCCGAATCGATTCCGGCGAATACCAGGCTGATGCGGTTCGGGGCCGACGCGAACCGAGCGCCGATCGTGATCAGCGGGCCGTGGCGATCTCCGTGGCGTCGAATGGATCCAGCACGTCCTCGACCGCACGCCGTGGTGCGGGCGGCAGCGCCGCGAGACCGGTCGGCAACCAACCGATCCGGATGACTGCCTGCGCATGCATGGTGTTGTCGAGTACACCGACGCGAATCTTCTTGCGTAGTTCGGGGATCTCCAACGGCTCGGTCACCAGGCAGGTGGCCAATCCGATGTTGGTCGCCGTCAACAGCATCGCGCTCACGGCTTCGCCCGCACACAGTCGCGCCAGCCGGTCATCGGCTGTCGTGCCCAGCACCAGCAGCTCGGCATAATCGGGTTCGCGCGTCGGGTTGACCAGTCGATGCTGGGCAAACGCCCGGGCGGGAACCCTTTGTGCAGCCAGTGGCGGCAGAGCGTTGAGCGCCGGGACGCCGCGCACTGCGTCGTGTCTGCCGCTCCAGGCGGCCAGCTCGAATTGATAGTTCGGATCTCCGGAATGTTGCCGTGCCGCGGCGCGCATCGCTTCGACGAGCTGATCGCGCGATCCGTAGGCCGCTTGGCGAACGATGCCGCCGTGCACCCCGGCGCGTTCGGCGAGCAGACCGAGATAACCGGGCGGGATGGGCCGGGAGCTGTAGTGCCTGCGGTCGGTCTGTCTGCGGGTGATCGCGGCGCTCAGCGCGGTATCGGTCATGGTCGGCCGATGCGGCACGAGTTCGATCGATGCCAGGTGGTTCGGATTCACCGCATCCGGCAGTCGCTGCACCACGGCCGACCATCCCAGCCCTGCGAGCGCGATGCGCAGGTGGTGCAATGCGGCGCCGCAGCTCAGCACCAGGTCACGTTGATCGGGATCGGTCGATGGGAGCGCTCGCGCCGGATCGAGGTAGAGGTGCAGGCCGCGGTCTCCGATCCGGAACCGCCACGGCTGTGTGTTGTGAACCGACGGCGCCCGCACGGCGAGCGCGAGCGCCGCCTCGATGATGTGATAGTCGGGCAGCCTGTCGTTCATCGTCGTCCCTCCGTCCCTGTCTCGTAGTGAATATCCACGCTGCCATCGGCGACCGATCGTCGGTAAGGGCAGGACGGCACCTTCTCGTGGGACTTCTGCAGCAGTGCGTCAACCGGGTCTGACAGCTGCGAAAGTCCCTTCACCTCGGTGACCTTCGGCCATCACCTGGCCGGGCCACGATGCGAAATCCTTGGAACACCACGATCGAGCACACCGAAGGGTTCGCGCCATGCCCGGATTCGCCGCACCTGCCGAGCTACGGGAGACCCACACCGGACTGGTTGTGCTGTACGGAGACCGGGCCTACAAGGTAAAGAAGGCGGTCCGCACCGACTTCCTCGACTTCAGCACACCGCAACTGCGCGAGCACGCCTGCGCTAGGGAACTCGAATTGAACAACCGCCTGGCTCCGGACGTATATCTCGGCCTGGCCCATCTCAGCGACCCCACGGGCTCCCCCGCTGAGCCCGTGCTGGTCATGCGCCGCATGCCCGAAGACGGCCGTTTGTCCAACATCCTGGCCGACCGGGCGAAGAGCATAACGGAGCTATCGGCGCTGGTACAGGTGCTGGCAAGCTTCCACGATAAGGCCCGTCGCGGACCGGAGATCGATGCGGAGGGCACCGCGGACGCGCTGCGCCATCGGTGGCAGGTGCTGCTGCGCAGTCTTGCCGAACAGCGGGCCGACGTCGCCGACCCGGATCTCCTCGACCGGATCGAGCGGCTCGCGATGCGCTACATCGACGGCCGAGAACCCTTGCTGGACAACAGGATCGCCGCCGGACACCTCGTGGACGGGCACGGTGACCTGCAGGCCGAGGACATCTTCGAACTGCCCGACGGCTTCCGCGTCCTGGATTGCCTGGACTTCGACGACCGGCTGCGTTACGTCGATCGCCTCGACGACCTCGCATTCCTTGCCATGGATTTGGAGTTCCGCGGGCATACCGAACTGGGCCAGCGGCTGCTCGACGACTACCAGCGGATCACTGAGGATCCGGCGCCCGCCTCGTTGCGTGACCACTACATTGCCTATCGGGCGCTCGTGCGCGCGAAGGTGGACGCCATCCGATTCGGCCAGGGCGAGTCTGCGGCCCGCGACCGTGTGCACCGGCACCTGCGGCTCGCGCTGGGCCACCTCGAGCGGGCCGCCGTTCGTCTGGTGCTGGTCGGCGGATCGCCCGGAACCGGGAAATCGACCGTTGCCATAGAGCTTTCGGCGAGCACGGGAGCGGTCGTGCTCTCCAGTGATCATGTGCGCAAGCAGCTACGGGCCAGCGGTGAGGTCACCGGACCGACCGGAACCTTCGGCACCGGAACGTATTCCGCTGCCGGTAAAGCTCGTGTCTACACCGAACTGCGGAGCCGGGCCCAAAAGCTGCTGGCCCTTGGCCGTTCGGTGATCCTGGATGCGAGCTGGATCGACGCGGACGAGCGGCAGCGAGCGGCCACACTCGCGGCCGAGACAAACGCCGACCTGCTGCAATTGCGGTGCCACTGCCCGCCCTCGGTGGCGGAACGCCGCATCCGTCTGCGCGCCGACGGCGATTCCGATGCGACCCCCCAGATTGCCGCCGACATGTCGGCCATCGCAGCGGTCTGGCCGCAGGCCACACCTGTGGACACCGAACTCGTGGTCGCCGCCACCGCCGCCGCGGCACTGCGCGCGTGGCACAACACTGTTCACACCGAACAGGTAAGGGACTTCGGTCACCAATCAGGGGTCGAACTCCGTCCCGCGATCACCGGCAGCACCCTACGCTGAATGAATGTTGCACGGAGACACAGCAGAATGACCAGAGTGTTCCTGGTGGACGACCACCACATTGTGCGTCGCGGAGTGTCCGATCTGATCAGCGCCGAGCCCGACCTCGAAGTCATCGGTGAGGCGGGCACCGTATCCCAGGCGATGGCGCGCATCCCGGCCCTGCGCCCCGACGTCGTGGTCCTCGACGTGCGCCTGCCCGATGGCAATGGCATCGAACTATGCCGCGAACTGCTGAACCAGCAACCCGAGCTACGGTGCCTGATCCTCACCTCGTTCACCGACGAACAGGCCATGCTCGACGCCATTTTGGCCGGGGCCCGCGGCTACGTGGTCAAAGACATCGACACCCTCGAACTGATCGATGCCATCCGCGAAGTCGGCGCGGGAAAATCCCTGCTCGACAACCGGGCCGCCGCCGCGCTCATGGCGAAACTGCGCGAGGAAGCCACGTCCAAGTCCGGGCCGCTGGCCACGCTCACCGACCAGGAACGAACGCTGCTCGAACTGCTCGGTGAGGGGCTGACGAACCGGCAGATCGCAAGCCGCATGTTCCTGGCCGAGAAGACCGTGAAGAACTATGTCTCCCGGCTGTTGACCAAGCTCGGCGTCGAACGACGCACCCAGGCCGCGGTGCTGGCCACGAAGCTCAACCCGGCACACAAGGAGGAATGAGCAGGCACCCGCAGCATCTCGAGACCTGGAATCGAGCACCGCCGTACGAAGAGACATCGCACTGCCGTAGACCGGTCCCGATGCCTGCCCACGATGCGACCGGGATCCGCACTCACTCGGGCCTACGCCGCAGTGATTATCTTGATCACCGCAGCTACAAGTTGGCCGTCGGGATCGCTGAGACGCTGCAAGGATTTGCGATCCACCAACAGGGATCCAAGCGTGAGGTCTACGAATTCGGCACCGACCTGCTCGACTGATCTGCGCCCTTCCGGCTCGAACCACGTCCACGCCCATTGCGCGGCACCGAAGATGAGCAGGCTCCGGACGCTCGTGTCGACGGGCCGGAACTCACCTGCCGCAGTGCCCGCCTCGAGCAAGCTGTGCAGGATTCCGATGTATTGCCTTCGCAGCTTGCGGCCCTCGGAGTTCTCATCCTGCAGCGCGAACCGTGCGACCTCGCGCTGGAATGCGATAGTCCGATTTCGATCGTGCACCTGATAGAGGATGGCCGCGTACAACAGCCCGGTCAGTTGCTCGGTGGGCGTAGAAAACTCCGACACAATTCGCTCGGCCTCATCGATGCGACGCCGCATATAGGCAAGATGCAGAGCGTCCAGCAACCGCGCCTTCGTGCCGTAATGATGCACGATCAAGCCCTGGGAGATGCCCAACTCACTTGCCACACCACTGAAGCTGGTGCCGTCGTAGCCCTTCTCGGCAACATGGCGCGTGAAAATGTCGAGAATCGCGTCCGACTTGCCCGGTCCCGCCGCACGCCTACTCACCCGATCCCACCCCTCCTCGTCCAAATTTCCGGACACTCTAGCACCCACCGACTGCCCAACCCGGTCGTTGACTGAGTGCGCAGTCAGTACTAGCATTGTGCGCCGAGTCACAGCGACGTACTTCGTTGCGTCAACCAGCAACCTCGAATCAGTCGAGCAATCAACTATGAAACAGCACGTCTATCCCGCTGAGGCGGTCATCGAACAACGAGCGTCCGAACTCCACATTCGAATTTGCGCCCACGGCCTGTCGAACCTGCTCACTACGAGTAGCGGCCAGCGTGTCGGCGTCGCCGACCAGCGGTACGCGCCGCCCACCGAAATCATCACTTGCTCGAGGGCACCATCCGATCTGCGCTTCGCATGACCGGCCTTTCTGACGACGCCGCCATCATCTCGACGCGCATCGCCCGAGGTGGCGACCACGACAGCCTGCTCATAAAGGACTATCCGGCACGCCTGAAACCTCGACCCGCGATGAAGGACATGTGATGACCGAGGACGCGGGTATGGCGGAGGCGCGGGAGGATCCGGTGAATGATCCGGCATTTCTGCTGTCGCCGGATCGACTATTGGCCGCGATTGCCGGGCGTCTTGCCGAGCCGTTTCCGCTGATCGCGTGGGCGAGGGAACTGGGCGATCTACATGCCGCCCTTATTTCGGCGGTTTTGAATCCTCGGCGTCCGCCCGACGTCACCGAGGCAGCCCTGCATGCGGATATTTCGAAGGTCATCGACAAGATCAATTCTTGGGCGGTGTTCTACGTCCGCCATAGCCGGTGCGCCCGTCGCCACACGCACTCCTTTGGTGAGGTGATCAGCCATGTCGCGAAGACCTATGCCGAGGCGTGGTGGACGGTGCTGCACTCCGACTGCGAGGAGCTTCGGCACTCGGCGTGGGTCCATCTCGGCGAGGTCCGTGAAGGCTATGCGCAACTCATCGGTGACATCCGGACAGGCCGCGTCCAACTCCCACTCGGATGGCGAGGCATCCGACATACCCGACAAAACGACAGCACTTCGACAGAACCGGAAACCGGCAGGGATGACGAGTCAGACGGTGAGCTGACCGAGTTGGCGCAGTAGCTGATCGGCGGTGCGCGCGTTGCGGTATGCGACGTATGCGGCCCATGCCCAGCCGACGATCGACACGGCATACCAGTACGGCCGCCAATCTGTCGGATGCAGGCCGCCCCCGAGTCCAGTGGCGAGCAGCGCCATGAATAGCGCGGCGAGCCCGGTATAGAGCACGCGCTGGCGCGAGGCTGCATTTTGCGCCTGTTCCAGGCGCGGGATCCATGATTCGGCGGTCGCGTCCGGGGGTAACTGGCGGGCCTTCAATGCGCGGCCGATTTCACGATTTGTGCCGCTGTCGGCAGATTCGAACTCTCGGACAGCACGCATATATCGCCATACGAACACAGATACGACAACGACCGGTACGAGCACGATGATGGTCGCGACCATGATCACCTACCCGCAGTGTGGGCAAGATGGTCGAAAACTCCGTCCGCGAACCGCCATTGGAGATGGATCGTGGTGAGGTTGACAGCCGAAGCGGCGAGCGCGAGCAGATAGACATAGAGCAGCACATTGCTCGCGTGCGGATTCGTTGCGATCTCGGTGATCAGCAGCGCCGACCAGAGCGCGGTGAGTGCGATGAACAGACCACGCACCCATACCGGACGCACCCGAGCGTGAACGAGATCGGGCATCCGCTCCTGCGGCCCGTTCGGGAGCTGCGCCAGGCTGCGACGCCGCTCCGGAATCACCAACCGGCGCATCAGGAGCCCGGCGATGACTGCGGTCAGCGCAATGACAGCGATGAGATGCAAAGGATACCTGTCTTTCCTCGGGTGAGATTTCGTCGGCCAGCACGAATAGATTCCGTCACGTGCGCAGTCGGCGATAGCAACCCATGGGTGGGCATTGCCTCCACCTCGCTCTTCGGTCTCGGACCATCGGCCGAACACCGCCTACCCCAACGCTGCAGGTCACCCGCGGGGTTTCGGCTCGACGATCGGCAGATCCTCGCCTTCTCGCACGACGACACGAGTCCGGAACCGCCGACTGATGTGCTCGATCGTGGTGCACAACCATTGCGCGTCGACCCGGGCGGCCCGCTCGAGACGCATGCGCCGCACCCGAAACGGCAGCAGTCGCAATGCCGCCGGTCCATCACCGGGATGAATTGACGCGAGATACAACAGCCTCAGGTCGGTTCGGTAGGACTTATAGCCCCCGATGCCTTCATAGTCGTTGATGATGTCACCGCAGCCGTACAGGATCAGCCGGTCACGATAGATCTCGATCGGGCGGGGATGATGCGAGGAATGCCCGTGTACGACATCGATACCGGCATCGATCAACCGATGCGCGAACTGTATTTCACTCGGCCCCACCCCATAGCCCCAATTCGGCCCCCAGTGCACGGACACGACCGTGATATCTCCGGTGTGCTTGTGCGCCAACACCTTTGCTGCGACGTCGTCGGCCGACGAGTCGTCGATCAACCACACACCCGGCCGGTCGTCGTGGGCCGCCCAAGATCCGGGAACACCACTCGACCGCGCCGCGATGGCCGCGATCACGGCCCGATGTTCGTTGCGGAGGGGCAACACCGTCGGTCGCAGCGCGGTTTCGGCGTCGGCTCCGGCCCCGACGCCGTGGATACCCGCGGTCGCCAGTGCGTCGAGGGTGTCTTTCATTCCGCGGCAACCGAAATCGAGGATGTGATTGTTGGCCAGCGCGCACACGTCGGGCCGAATCACGGTGAGCGCCGGAAGGTTGTGTGGATGCATCCGATAGTGAACACCCTTGTAGTCGGCGAAGTCGCCGTCCGCGGTGATCGTGGTTTCCAGGTTGAGCAGCCGGATCTCGGGTGCGAGCGTCTCGAGCATGGGCAACGCGTCACCCCACGGCCAGCCGAAGTCCACGGGGTGCGGGATCGGCCCGTTCGCCCGCTCGGCCAGCTCGACGTAGATACGGGCGTCATCGACGTGCGGTTCGCGCAGTGTCGCGTCTCCGGGATGCGGCAGGATCTGATCGACGCCACGACCCAGCATGACGTCACCGCCCAGCAATACGGTCACCGGATCAGAGTCATCGACCACACCGAACCACCCACTGCCGTTCCGTCGGCACCACCACCATCGCACCGACCCGATCGGACTCCGAGAGTCCGAGGGCCTCGTGGCGGATGAACGAAGCCACCCAGCACGGACGTTCTCCGCGCTGCGCCGAGATCTTCTTCCCCCGTGCCGGGCCAGGATCGATGGTGCATCACCCCCGTTGCATGCGAGCTCGCTCCAGCAGTTCCGCGATCCCGTGTTCGATGCCCTCGGCGATCAGATCGATATCGGGGGTGGTGTCGTAGTCGCCGGTGATGCCGAAGGTCAGTTGGTCGGTGTAGCTGAGGATCGCGATGGTGGTGCGTAGTCGCATGGCGATCGGGATGCACGGGAGGATTTCCAGGATCTCGTGGCCCTGTAGCGATAACCGCCGCCGCGGACCGGGCACATTTGTGGCCAGGGCGCTGACTCCGTGCTGGGGGTAGTGCATTGCCAGCCGCAGGGTCCACGCGATGAGCGCGAACGGGACCCACCCCGCCATCGATAGCAGGGACTTCTCGGCCTCCGCCGACCCGCTCGACCGGTGTCGTGACATGCGCTCGTGGACGGCGTCGAGCCGCTCGACCGGATCGGAGACCTCGATCGGCAGATACGGCAGCATGGCCGAAACCCGATTGTCGAGAACATATTTCGCGTCCTCATGGCGCATCGACACCGGGATCAGAATGCGGATCTTGTCGGCGGTCGGTTCCTCGCCGCGCTTGTGCAGCACGGTTCGGTAGGCCGATGCGATCGCGGCGAGGGCGACATCGTTGACGGTCACGGCGAACGCGGCACGGATCTCCCCGATGTCCGCCAGCGATGTCCGGGCGACGGCATAGCGCCGCTGTCGGCCGATCGGACCGTTGAAGGAGGTTTCAGCGGTCGGCGTCACGGCCGCGTACACGACCGGAATCAGGGCACGCGCCGTGTCGACGGCCAGTCGCGGTGCCGCAATCGACAAGCGAATGCCATGGGCCGCCAGTCCGAACACACTGATTCGCCGGGGCGGCCCGGTGCTCGCGCGCGGTGCACTGGTGCCGGATTCCGGATCGCAGAAGCTCTCGAACAGGCCTATTCCGGAGATTCCGTCCACCATCGTGTGGTGGGCCTTGATCATCAGCGCCCAACGGTTGTCTGTCAGATGTTCGACGACGACGCATTGCCACAGCGGGTGGTCGCGGTCGAGTCTTTCCTCGAGTTCGGTCGCGATCAGTTCGCGCAGCGCCGCCTCATCGCCGGGTGCCGGTAGGGCCGTCCACCGGAGGTGATGTGCCAAATCGAAATTCGGATCGTCCTCCCATACCGGCGCGGTGAGATCCAAGGTGGCCCGGCGCACTCGCTGGCGGAGCCGGATATTGCGGTCCAAGCCGCTGGTCATTGCCGCGGTGAACTGCTCGCGCGTAGGCACCGGACCAGCGAGGATCGCCACCGCAGCGATTCCGAGGCTGATGTGGCGGTCGGTGTCTTCCAATTCCATGAAACCCGAATCCAGCGGGCCCAATCCGGTCATCGCCGATGCCTATCCCGACAGCCGCCGAGGCCCCGCCATCGGCTGGGAAACTGCCTACGACAGCAATTGTCCGATCCGGGTCGGCCTCGAGGTGAGATGCCAAGGTAACCGGGGACGGTGACGTTGGCCCTCCGTACGACGACCGCCGTTGGCTCAGCCCATCGCCAGGTCGCGGCGACGGAACGCAAGCAGCGCGGCACCGAAGGATCCCAGGCCGATCGCCGTGACCCAGAGTGCGGGCGCGAGTGCGAACTGCTGCATCGGTACCCGGGCCAGCGCGTGGAACGGGCTCAGCTGCAGCGACCAGTTCGGCGCCTTCAGCGCGCTGCCCAGTGCGTCCCACAGGAAGACGGTCGCCACCAGCGCGTAGACAAAGGCGACCGCACGCGGCGCCACGCCGAGCACCGCGGCGGTGACGCCGACGGTGACCAGGATGAGTGGCAGGCTGTTGGCCGCCGCGGCGAACAGCGAGCCGATGCCGACCCGCACGCCGGTCGCCGCCGCACCCGTCCAGATCGCTGCCGCCGCGATCACGCACACCGCCATCGCCAGACCGACGGCCAGCAGTGCCCGACCACACAGCCAGCCGATGCGCGAGCGCGGCATCGCAAGCACGATCTCCAGCCGTCCCGAGGCTTCTTCACCGCGCGCGGCGACCAGCAATGTCACCGCAAGCAGCGCTGCAATCAGTTGGATAAGGGAATAGAACGCGGCGATGAAGCCGTCGACGGCGATCTTATCGCCGAAGAACTGGGCATATACCGGTGCGCGGCGCAGGAAGTCCAGCGCGGTCTTCACCATGGCGCCCATCAGCAGTGCGTAGATTGCCGTGCCGACCAGCCAGAAACCCAGATGCGCCGCCTCGTCGCGCAGCGCCGCCTGCCACGACGCACCCAACAGTGCCCGGCGGGCCGGTCTGCTGTCGCGCACCGGCAGCACACCAGCTCCGATGTCCCGCATCGCCAGTAGCGGCAGCGAAATCACCATGGGCACAACGATCCCCACTGCGATCACGGTGAGCACCAGCGGCGACGGCGTGGCGGGTGGACGCAACAGTTCGAACCAGCCCAGCGGCGTCACCCAGCGCAGCCACGGAATTCCGGCGCCGATATCGGCGGGTGCGCGCAGGATGAAGGCGGCCACCAGAATTCCCGCGGCCAGCAGTCGTGCCGCCCGGACGGTGCCCGCCAGCTGACTGGTCAGCGCCGCGATCGCCGCGAAAAGCAATGCTGGAAGTACCAGCTGGAGGCCGAGTTCTACACAGTTGGCGAAGGTGACCAGATGCTGTGCGACACCGTCGGCCGCCAAGGCGGTCACACTCACCGCGCCGATCACCACGGCCTGCAGCGCCGTGGCGGTCAGCACCGCCGCGAACCACCGCCGCCGCGGCTGCAGACCGCTGAGCACCAATTCGCCACGGCCAGCGTCCTCTTCGCCGCGCAGCGCCCCGGTGGTGATGATCGCGGCCCACATCGCCATGATGATTCCGGCGAAGGTCATATTGCGCCACGCGACCCAGCCCGCCGGATCTGCGATGTCATAGGGGTAGCCGTACAGCACCCGAAGTGCGGTGTTGTTGACGAACGGCCCGAGTATCGCTGTGCGCGTGGCCTTGTCCGGGAATACCGAGACGAATGCCTGTAGCTGCGCGGTGCACAGCACCGCCATCAGCACCGTCAGCACGAGCAGCGACATCCGGTTGGCGCGCAGCCTGGCGCCGACCATGACCGCCCAGCCGCGCACGGCCGCGTTCATCGGTCCGCCTCGGATGCGATCCGGTCGGGATCGGCGGTCTCGTGGTGATAGTGGATGAGGAAGATCTCTTCCAGGCTCGGTTCCCGGCTGTCGAGGGTCACCACCGGCATACCGGCGAGTGCGGCGAGCAGCGGTCCCATATCACCGCGCACCCGCAGTGCCAGCTGATGATCGGCGCGGTCGGCGACTTCCACACCATCGAGACGGCGAAGCGGTTCGATATCGACATCGGGCTCGGCGAAACTCACCTCGACGCTGCGGGCCGACAGATGCCGCAGCTGGGCCATCGTCCCCTCATCGATGAGCCGACCCGCGCGCAGGATGCCGACCCGATCACAGACCGCCTCGACCTCGCTGAGCACATGAGAGGACAGGAAGATCGTCTGACCACGTGCCTTCGCCTGGGCGACGGTCTCCCGGAACGCCGCCTCCATCAGCGGATCCAGCCCGGAGGTCGGTTCGTCGAGGATCAGGATCTCGGCGCGCGTGGCGAAGGCCGCCACCAGCTGCACCTTCTGCCGATTGCCCTTGGACAGGGCGCGGATCTTCTTGTCCGCGTCGAAATCGAACCGCTTCATCAGCACGTCGCGGTAGGCGCGATCGCATCCACCCCGCAGATTCGCCAGATAGTCCAGCGTTTCGGCGCCGGTCAGCGCGGGCCACAAGGTGGGCTCGGAGGCCACATAAGCACAATGCCGATGCGCCGCGACCGGATCCGCCCAGGCATCGCACCCCGCAATCCGCGCCGTGCCCGCAGTCGGCCGATGCAGCCCGAGCAGCACCCGGATCGTCGTCGTCTTCCCGGCCCCGTTCGGCCCCAGAAACCCATAGATCTCACCCCCGGCAATATCCACATCAAGCCGATCCAGCGCCAGCGTCCGACCGTATCGCTTCGTCAACCCCGTCGCCTCGATAACACCCACAACGCACCTCCCTCCACCCCCGGATGCCACCCCCATTCTCGACCCACCCGCCCACCAACCACCACGACCCATCAGTCGAGAATGCGCTGGTGTTGGTGCGTTCTCGACGTTTACCTGCATGAACGCATGGCGATCGCTTGTCCAGGGGGCTGGTGACGCAGGGGCTGCTGGGTGGAGGTGGGCTAGGTTGTGTGTCGAAGTGAGCTGAGGGTGGCATCGCTGTGCGGTGCCACCC